>LJTR01000234.1 GCA_001303465.1 Phycisphaerae bacterium SG8_4 | reverse complement strand
ACGCGACTTTTCCCATTGCCTGCATTTTCATGCCGCTGGTCTCCGGACAACTCGCCGACAAATATGTGAACACAGAGCTAATCCTCGCCATCGCTCACCTGCTCGGCGCCGTATGCATGTATGTCGCAGTGAGCCAGACGAAGTTCAAGAACCTGCTCATTGTCATGTTTCTTTACTCGCTCTGCTACTGCGCCACGCTGCCGCTAGTCAACTCCCTGATGTTCCATCATCTGGGCAAGGCCTATGAGACCGAAGAGGCCGCCAACGCTGCGGCCGCCAACATTTTCATTTGGGCCCCGATCGGCTGGGCCCTGATTGCCTGGTCACTCACAGGCTGGCGATGGAAATTCAAGACCGGCGAGAAAGGAAGCGATTGCCTGTACCTTGCGGCTGTCCTTTCACTGATAATGGGCGTAGGCTGTTTCTTCCTGCCCGACACACCGCCCGCCGGCGCAGGCACGGCGCCGATCTTCAAGGCAATGCAAATGTTTGGGGAGGCCAACTTCCTCATCTTTGTTGTCGTTTCAATGGTCTTCTTCGGCCTGATGCAGTTCTACTTCCTCGGCACGGCGCCGTTCATGCAGGACCGTGGGATACCCGCCAAAAACGTCCCTGCCTCAATGGGCATCGCGCAGGCCGTCCAGGCAATAGCCACAGTTACCCTGATGGCTCTTCTCATGGACAAGATCGGTATTAAGTGGACGCTGGTCGTCGGAGCATCCTGCTGGTTCATACTATACGTGGCCTACGTAGTACAGCAGCCGCAGTGGATCATCATTGCCTGCCAGCCGCTCCACGGCCTGGCATACGTACTGTTCGTGATCGTCGGCCAGGTATTCGCAAACTCGCTGGCATTGGATGAGTATCGAGGTTCGATGCAGTCGCTGCTCTTCGCGGCTACCACAGGCATTGGCCTGTTCGCCGGCACACAGTTCGCAGGCGCAATAATGGACAAGTTCAGAAGAGAAGGCAAGTTCCAGTGGCGCTCCATTTTCACGGTGCCCTGCGCGATTGCACTCGGCGGCGTCCTCGTGTTCGTATTCTTCCTGAAAGCATAATCTGAAACTTTCAAATAACGCTATTCTGACCTCTGCTTGAAGCCAAAGCAGAGGTCTTCTTCTTGGACAAATCACGCTCAGGAGTTACACGCCTGCCTTCGCTGCAGCACAGGGCGGTTAGCGCGAGGCCCTGCCCGGACAAGTACGGGCCATGAGTGAAAAGGATATGGCATAGTTGTATTTTACTCAGATTTACAGAAAGAATCTTACACTTGCGACGACTATTATCGTAGGACGCTTGTTATAGTGCTCACGATTGAAATTTCGCGTTTTTGCGCGGGTAGTTACCTTTGCAATAACAATTGATGATCTTACTCGCGGGAATTTACTACCCTGAAGGGTATTAAGGGATCGAATCATTGCAGACTGTTGTAGAATTAGCCAAATTGTCGGTTTGTTTCGGCAAGCGTGAGATTCTGACGGATCTTAGCGTCGAGCTTTCCGGACGCACCATTGGCCTGCTGGGTCCTAATGGTGCCGGCAAGTCAACCCTGATCCTGACTCTGCTTGGTTTCTATCCGGTTAAGAGGGGATCGGCCCAGGTTCTGGGCCACGATATTCGACGCCACACAAAGCAGGTCCGCACCCTGGTCGGTTACATGCCCGAAAATGACTCCTTTATCGCCGATATGACGGCAGTCTCGTTTGTACGCATGATGGGTGAACTGTCGGGTCTGCCTGCAGAGTCGGCGCTGGAACGGGCGCACGAGGTATTGTTTTACGTGGGTCTCGGCGAAGCACGCTACCGCAAGCTCGGTACGTACTCAGTTGGCATGAAGCAAATGGCGAAGCTGGCCCAGGCCATTGTCCATGGACCACGCCTGCTCATCCTTGACGAGCCGACCAATGGCCTCGATCCCAGCGCGCGCCGACGTATGCTGCGTTTGATCGGTGACATCAGAGATTCGGGCCAGATGCATGTCCTGCTGTGCTCCCATCTATTGCGGGACGTGGAAGAGACCTGTGAAGAGGTGCTCATCCTCAAGCAGGGACGTATTGTTCATTATGCGAACCTCGCCCAGCAGCGGAGCGTCAATCAACGTTTCGTAGAAATCGAGACATCCGACGATCATGCCTCTCTGGCTGAGGCCTTGACCGAGATCGGCTGTAAGTGTACGACCGGCGGAAATGGACGTCTTAAGATGGTGCTACCGGAGGATTTTGATCTGCGCCAGATCTATCGGGTGGCAGCCGAACAAGACCTGCCGCTGCGACGTTTGAACTACCGGCGGGATACACTCGAAGACATCTTTCTGGCGGCGATGGAGGCCTGACGTGGCGGTTTATAAACAAACCTATAAGGGCTACAGCGGCACGCGAACGACGCCGTGGCTGCGTTTCTTCATCCTGTCGCGATACAGTTATGCGCGTCTGTTTCAATCCAAGTTCCTGGTCCTCTTTCTGGCGGCGTGTATGTTTTATCCCCTGGGCTGCGCCATCTTTATCTACCTCAGCCACAACATCCCGCTGCTGACTGCCCTGCGTCTACAATCCGGGGGCATGCCGCCAATCGATGGTGCGTTCTTTAATGTCTATTGTGTAGTCCAAGGGGGTCTGGCCTTCCTGCTGACAGTCCTGGTAGGACCGAGCCTGGTTGCTCCGGACCTTGCCAATGGGGGGATGTCGCTCTATCTCAGCCGTCCATTTTCCCGCACCCAGTACGTGGCCGGCAAAATGACGATCCTGCTGCTGCTGCTGTCGCTAATCACGTGGATCCCCGGAATGCTGCTATTCTTGATCAAGGCCGGCTGCGCAGGGTGGGATTGGACGCGCGTGCATGCCTGGCTGGCCGGCTCGATTGTGCTTGGACTCTGGATCTGGATAGTAGTTCTGTCGCTCATCGCCCTGGCACTCTCGGCCTGGGTAAAATGGAAGGTCGCAGCCGGGGCTCTTATTCTGGGCGTCTTCTTTGCCGGAGCCGGTTTCGGTGCTGCCATCAACAATGTGACAGGCACGCACTACGGCGCCTTCATCGACCTGATGAAGGTGGTCCGTACCGTCTGGTCGGACCTATTCAGAAACAGCTCGGCCGCCGATCTATCACTCACCCAGGCCTGGACGGTCCTGGGCGTGACCTGCGGCCTTTGTCTGTGGCTGCTGGCCAAACGAATCCGAGCCTTCGAGGTGGTCAAATGAGAGACGATCTCATTACCTTGGACAATGTGTCCCGGTTCTACGGCGAGGTCCTGGGTGTCAATCGGGTGACGCTTTCGATACCGCCGGGAATTACAAGCCTGGTCGGCCCCAACGGCGCGGGCAAGACCACGCTTATGAATCTCATGACCGGTCTGATACGTCCCACGCGGGGCCGAATCCGCGTGCTGGGGCTATCGCCCGCTCAACCCCACAGGCTCTTCGGTTTAGTGGGCTACGCAACCCAATTCGATGCCTTTCCCAGAGGGCTCAGCGGATTTCAATTCATCTATTCCTTCCTCAGGTTGTTCGGCTATTCAAAAGCAGAGTGTAAACGACTCGCCAACCGGGTCATTGACCAGGTCGGGCTCAGTGATGCTGCCGGGCGCAAGGTCGCCGGCTACAGCAAGGGCATGCGGCAGCGCATCCGCCTGGCCCAGGCACTGGCACACGATCCACGTGTGCTGATTCTCGACGAACCCCTGAACGGCCTTGATCCGCTGGTCCGAGCCGAGACGATCAACCTCTTTCGACGCTATGCTACCGAGGGCCGCCATGTTCTTGTGTCCAGCCACGTGCTGCACGAGGTCGACATGATCTCTGATCAGGTTGTGCTCATGAGTGGTGGCTATGTGGTGGCCGAAGGACAGATTCAGAGTGTCAGAAGCGAGATTCAAGAGCAGCCCGTGAAGATCCTGGTCCACTGCAGGCAACCCGGTATGCTGGCCTCCAAGGCCTTCGAGCAGGACCATGTCGTGGAGGCCCAACTGCTCACTGAAGGCAGCGGCGTGCTCATCACAACGCGTGATGCCGACCGGTTCTATCGACTGCTCAACCACCTCGCCCTCAACGGCATTGATATAGAGGGCGTGACCCCGGCCGACGACAACGTCAACTCTGTGTATGATTACCTAATCGGTGGCGAGGAGAGGGTATCCCCATGATGAAGCTATGGTGCAGACAGATCGTGTCGGTCGTACGCCTGGAAATGAAGAAGACTTTCTTCTGCAAACGGGGCTTATGGGTCTATCTGCTCGCATTTGCACCTGTGGTCCTCTATATGGTCAATTCGGTCCATATAACACGTCAGCGTCGGCACCTGGCCCAAATAGGAGCCGAACATCCGGTATCCCAGGCGGCATTCAATAACATCAAAACCGGACTCAGCCGCGAGAACGTAGTCGCCAAGCTCGGTGAACCCTACTGGCAGCGCACCCGATATCACCACGGAAGCGACGGGAGGAAACGCAGTTTTGTCCTGTACAAGTATACCGATGGGAAGAATGACTTTATGTATCATTTCGAGGACGACAAACTGACCTGGATCAATCGCAGGGATCCCGAAAAACTGGCCGAGAGCCAGCTTATCTTTGCCACCAGTTTCCAGTTCTATTTCCTGCGTCTGGCAGTCTTCTTTGGCTGCGTGGGCATCTTTGTCAACCTGTTCCGCGGAGAGATGCTCGATAAGAGCCTCCATTTCTACATGCTGACACCCATGCGGCGTGAGGTCTTGCTGGCCGGCAAGTATTTCGCTGGACTCCTGGCCACGGTAGTCATCTTCACCTCCAGTACAGCCCTGCAATGGTGGGCCATGCTCTGGCAGTTCGAGAGGCCCGTCATTGTCGAGTTCCTGGCGGGCCCGGGGCCGACTCAGTTCGCAGCCTACCTGGGAGTTACAGCCCTGGCTTGTGTAGGGTACGGCAGCATCTTCCTGGCCGTGGGCCTGATCTTCCGCAATCCCGTTATACCGGCGGCCGTTGTATTACTGTGGGAAAGTGCCAACCCGTTCCTGCCGCCTCTCCTGAAGAAGACCAGTATGATCTACTATCTGCAATCCCTCTGCCCGGTGACCGCCGCTCCAGACAAAAACATGCCGCCGCTGATCAACCTCTTGATTTCACCCACCGAACCGGCTGCCACACTGGCCGCCGTAACATGCATTGTGCTCCTGACACTCCTCGTACTCGTGTTAGCAAGCCGCGTGGCTCGAAAACTCGAAATCAACTATGGTACTGATTAGGCCAATTGGCCCATCTCTCATCTATATTCTCTTTTTTTTTGTTTTTTTTGTTTTTTTTTCTTTTTTTATGGACGAGTTGCGTCCGATAAGTATAAAGTAGGACTGACACTTTTTACCGTATGCAAGGAGGCGCGTCACGGGAGCCCCCGCGTCAGACTGAGTAATCGCGGTGTCGGGTAGACCAAGGCTGGAGTGCATGGGCATGCTACTCTGCAAGTGGGACCCGGATAACGGAATGCTGTTTAGTACGCCAAGGAAGGAATGTCATGAAGAGAGTAAGAGTACTGTTAGTTTTGCCCCTTTTGTGTTCGCCCTGTTTTTTGCCCGTTGTGATGGCGAGTCCCACCTTGTCCCAGACAGGTTCCGAATCACCCCCTGCTCTACCGGTCGTAGACGATTCGGAGGATTCAGACATCCTTCTTGAAGATTGGCTGCATTCGCTTCTCGATAACGTCTTTGGCTTGGACAGACATGATCACGGTCCGCGCTATTACTCTGCTGGTGACAGTTGGGACATTAACCCCGATAATGGCAGTTTGGCCACTGACCCTGGCGACGGCGGTCATGACTATGACCACGGTGATGGCCACTGGGGCTATGGCCATTGGGGTTATGACCATGGCAGTGGCAACCTGGACAATGACGATACGGATATTACTCTGATTCAAACCACTCCTTCTCCCGGCGCCCTTGTTCTCGGCGCTATCGGCTTGAGTTTTGTCAGTTGGCTGCGTAGGAGCAGAACACTTTAAGAGTGCTCTCTCCTGGTCAAGCTTGGGATCTTCGGTATGCGCCTGTGAATCCAGAGAAACCGGGGAACACCTTTTTTATTGCTGCCTCTCATTGCGATTCCTTCGGAGCGATCCGGGGTGGGGAACATTTCTTGATGAGTCGTTCTTGATAATGAGTAGGTTTTGATGGAGAACCGCGGGCACACTAGATCATTGCCGGACTTTGAGAGACGGACATCGTCTGGAATTGAGTAGATAGAAGTTTGCTGTTTCGGACCCTCGGGAGACTGCGACTGCCTTCTGAGGGTCTTTTTTTGGCTTTTGACAGGATGCATAAGGCAAAAGGAAAAGGTAGAAAGTAAAAAGCAAACCCCAAGAATCGTGTTTTATCCCGTCTGAGGAGCCTCAACAATTTTTTCAAAAAAAATTCTATTTCTTTGTTGAAACTTACTACGCCCCATAGTACTTTCTATGAAAGTAGTGCTTATCGAGGTGCATTCATTGATACGGAGGTTAGTCTTATGAGCGGCAAGTTGCTTGATGATTTGGGTCAGTTGCAGCGAGCGGTAATCGAGGTCGTCTGGGAGCTTGGCGAGGCGAGCGTCCATCAGGTGCGGGAGAGACTCCGCCGAAAAAAAGAGCTGGCCTACACGACGGTCCTGACAGCAATGCAGAAGCTGGAGAAAGCCGGCTGGGTGCGACATCGGACCGAGGGCAAGGTGTATATCTATGAGCCTACGCGTACGAGGGATGAGGCCGGCGCCAAGTCCGTGCGCAAGCTCCTCGATCGAATCTTTGACGGCAATGCCCTGCTGATGTTCCAACATCTGATGCGCCAGGACAAGCTGAGTGACGCCGAGCTTCAGGAGTTGAGAAGGATGATCGACGATAAGAGAAAGGAGAGGGAAAAATGACAGGCGAGATATTCTCAATAAAATCCTTCGTTTGGACCTGCATTTGGCAAAGCACCGTTCTGACCGCTCTGGGTCTGGCCGCCAGCTTCCTGCTGAGGCATCGGTCGTCAAGAGCACATCAGGTCCTGCTGCTGTCAATTATTTCAGCAATGATCGTGCCGGCCATCAGCACTCTTGTCAAGCACTATGAATTGGGTATTTTTGCGGCCGAGCCTGTTGGGATGCCACCGCAGTTGGATACCCAGTCCATCGCAAGCGATTTGGGCACGCCCGGTCGGGTCGCTCAGGACGTTGGATATGAAACAGGGCCGATTGAAGGGAGCATGCCGTCGGTCACAACCGACCTGCAAGATGCCCCCCTGCCGTGGGCTCGCATCGCACTGTGTGGGTGGATCGTTGCAAGCCTTATTCTGGCAATACGACTGCTCGTGACATTTGCGTCGGGCGTTCGGCTGCTCGGCCAGGCTCAGCCTTTGAATTGCGCCAAGATGGAACATGCGGTGCGCAGCGCACTGGCGAGACTCAGTATCGACAAGAACGTGGAAGTCTGCGGCAGCCGGGGTGTGCACAGCCCGGTGATATGGTG
>LJTR01000233.1 GCA_001303465.1 Phycisphaerae bacterium SG8_4 | reverse complement strand
GACGGCGGCTTCACCTGGAACGAGATCGGCAATTATCTGCCCCGGGGCCTTTGGTGTTCCAGGATCGAGACGTCGAACTTTAGAGACGGGAGGGGATATCTGAGTCTGACCGGTTATCGAGATGACGATTTCAGAACATACCTGTACAGAAGCGAAGATTCTGGCCGAACATGGGAGTCGATAAAGGGCAATCTGCCCGATGAATCTGTCAACGTTATCCGAGAAGATCCTGCGAACGAGGATGTTCTCTACATCGGAACTGACACGGGTGTTTTCGTCAGTCTCGACCGGGGCGAATCCTGGGAGGTCCTGCAGAGCGGTATCCCCATATCTCCGGCACACGATCTGGTTGTGCACCCGCGCGATAACGATCTGGTCGTGGGTACTCACGGGCGCAGTATCTACGTAATGGATATAGAGCCCATCCAGAAGCTGACGGGCGAGATCAGGAACAAGTCGATCCACGTTTTTGAACTGGACGATGTACGAGAGTACAGGACGTGGGACAGGGATCCTTCTGCGGTAATCAGAGAAACCAGGATAGAACCTCTGAACATTCACTATTGGATGTCGGATAAGGGTGATGTAAAGGTTACTGTCAAAGATTCGAATGATGTGGTTGTTCGACGATTGAAGGACACCGGCCATCGGGGTATTAACGTTCTTCAATGGGATCTCGAGGTTGATCGAGACGTCGAGTTAGGACGACAGTTGAAGAAGGCCAACAAGCAAATCGACAAGATCAAGAAGGACATCGCGAAGCTTGATAAGCCGGCCGACAAGGAGAGTAAGCAAGCAGAGCCCGACCCGGAATCGGATGAGTCAGGTGACAAGAAAGAAAGCAGCGCCGAAGACAAGGAGAAGGACAGGCAAAAGCGATCGAGGCTGAATCTGGATTTGAAGAACGCAAAGTTCGAAGTTGAGAAGATCAAGCAGGTCATGGATGAGCCCAAGACTTACGGCGATCTGCCCGAGGACACTCGCGTAAATATGATCCGCAAGATTTACGTGAGCGGCGGCAAATATAAGGTCGAGGTAAAATCAGATAAGGGAAGTCACAGCGTGACATTGCAGGTCGGCTCGGCCGATTCAGGCGGCAGAGGCCGGTCACGCACGGAATAGCAATCTTCAGTGACATCTATTTGGGCCACAAACAGGCCAGGCGCACCGCCAAACGAGAAGGCACCTCAGAGATGTGGTACTGCTCCCGATTCAAATCTTCCGTGCTTGCGCTGGTAAGTGGCTTGACAGCAACAGTTTATGGTTTTGCTCGCGAGAATTTACTACCCTGAAGGGTATGATTCAGATGTTCTCGACGGATTTGCGCAGTTCGCGACAGGACTGGAAGAATTCTTCGGGTGTCATTTCTTTGAGAAATACCAGACCGCGGGTCGCCCTAATAAGGCCGCTCGGATGGTTGTGGAACCACTCTCGACCAAGGCAGGTCTTGATCTTGCGATACTGCCGGACCTGAATCCGCTGGGCGAGTTCAGAGAACGGGCCGTCGTATTCGTAGCTTGGAAAGGACGCACTTTTCTGGCTCGTAAACGAGTTCATGAACGCATCATGTGCCGTCGCAAACATGGCCATTGTCACCGGTACATACACGTTGGCTTCGGACGGATCGAAGCGGAACCAGACGTTTCTATAGCCCCAGATCTTCAGGTCAACTTTCCCCGTTCGCTGCACGTGAATGCGAAGAGCTTCGGCAAGGGCCTGCATGACCTTGTAGTGAGTGTCGGGGCCACTGGCCTCGGGGTCGAAGGCGACTGTCACCACATCCGGATCTATGCGCTCCAGCTCTCTGGCGATCGGCAGCACATCTTCGTCCATCCTCGGCTCGCTCGTGAAGATGTCCCCAGTGTAGAAGCCCAATCTCAGATGACGGATGTTCTGGCACTGCCAACCGTAATAACCCCAGAGGCATTCGGCTTCCCATTCGCGACACATGCCCTTGAGCCTCTGGATGTACTCAGGATCTTTTTTGCCCGGATAGACCGTGACAAAGTAGTTTTCCAGCTCGGATATCCGGTCTTCCATATTGTCGACAAAACTCTCATCGTACAATTCCAAGAGATTGCGGAGCATGCGGCGGGCGCAACCCTCGGCTTTGTGATACTCGTCTTTAGCGGCGACGCCGTCGAGATATTCCCAGACATCGCGGTTGCGGTCGGTTTCGTTGCTGCGGGCAAAATAGCCTTCCTTGATCAAAGCCCTGAAGTCGTCGACGCCGAGGAATCGAAGGAGGCTGGCCATCTGAGCCGCCATGAATTCATTCGTTACGGCGGTAAAGCCGCTGGTGAGCGTGACAAAATGATGAGTATTGCTGTGCCGGCGGAAATGACGGACGACCTGGGCGAAGTAGCCGAGCACAATGTCGTCATGATGGGGTTCTGTGTGCAAAAAGCACTTGTTCTTGTAGACGCCAACACCGGATTCGATTTTAGAAATCAGATTCTCGTGAACCATCCGCGCCAGCTCGCCGAGTGGCTCAGCCCGTTTTTCAAGCATCGCCGAGACGAACCGGTCGGACTCACCGTCCACACGGGTAAGGTCGGTCAGGCGCTTGTTTGTTTTGGCAGCGAGGTGGACCAGGGCCTCTTCGGCGGTGGCGTCGGAAACATCGTGACAATTGCGAAGGATTTCTATCCTCCTCTCGAGGAGACAGCCGGCGGCGCCGCGAGTGATGTAGAATCGGGCGTTGGGCAGTTGCCTCAGGCAACTTGCCGGAACTCGAATATGATCGTCTGACTCGATAGCCTGGGCGATCAGTCTGGCCTTTGCCTGGCCGGCGGCAATTATGATCGCTGCGCAATCGCGATTAAGCGTGATGGTCTTTAGACCAATGGTGATTACCAGACACTTGCGAGCGGTTTCTATACCTCCGAGATCGGCGGCCGCCGCGGCCTGGGTCTCGTAGTTGACCGGGCAAAGGCGCGTGGTGGAATTGTGGTCCGAACCTTTTATGTTGAAACCGATGTGGCCGTCCGGGCCGATGCCGCCGAGGAAGAATCCTATGCCGCCGAGTTCGGCGATGCGATGCTCGTACTGCATACACCACTGGTCGACCTGTTCGAGAACGGCCTTTTGTCTGCGTTCGAAATTGCTGGTAACCTGGCGGTAGCGCAGCGTCAGATCTACATAGTTGTCGGGCCAGATGTCTCCAAGCCTCTGGCCCGGCTTCAAACCGATAGATGATGGGTCCATCAGCAGGGCCTTGTCCGGATCCAGGCCGAATCGGCCGATATAGAACTCTCTGACGTAATGATTGAAGCTGTTGTGCTGCGATGGATCCATCGGGTAGAACTCGTCGATCTGCACGAAATGGAGGCTTTTCATGTCGGGCTTCTTCGATGGATCGACGCCCGCATCTTCGAGAAGCTCCTTGGTTTCGCGCTTCTTCCAGCCGCCGAGTAAACGCTCGACCCACTTGATGAAGTGTTCGGGCGTCTTTCCCGTCGGCAGGGAGATCACGCCGCCGGGGTTGCTCTGAATCCACTCGATGAAACGCATCGCGGCGAGCTTGCCCAACGAGGGAAAGTTCTCGACGATTATCGCCGGCATCTTCTCAGTCGGCGGGTAAAACGCTGCAAAGGCCGAGGCCTGCACGGCGGCCTTTTCGACGTTTGTCAAATTCACATCCATACCGCGTCCCATCCAGGTGCTCGTACGAACGAACCGTTTACCGAACAGCATATCAGGATTTCCTGCAATTTCAAGGACATTGGCCAACCATCCGCCGGACATGCCCGAGGTCTACATCGATCGAGATAGGCTTTGTTCTTCAACTTTGGGCCCACGGGCACAAAGACACAAATGCACTGAGGCACAAAGAACGCCGGTTATGACTAATCCTGTCAACTTTGTGCCTGTGTGGCTCTACCACTTTGGCCCTATCGAAGAGCGGCTCTGTCCTTTTTAGCGGGATTTGCCAAATCGCTCATCGAAAGAGTTGACAGCCAGTGTGGTAGGTTGTTAAAGTCCAAGAACTTGCGGATTGTCGCGCCCGTAGCTCAATTGGATAGAGTCGCGGACTTCGAATCCGAAGGTTGCAGGTTCGAGTCCTGCCGGGCGCGTTGATATGAAAGGCAACTGTACATGACTACAGTTGCCTTTTGTATTTGAGCGCGTGAATTTGCAGGGCTCGAACCTAAAAGGGGTATGGGGAAAGTACTTCCCCATGCTGTCGGGGTGACAGGAGCCTGTTTTACAGGCGACGCCAGAGGGGCAGAGCCCCCATGGGGAGCGAATGACAATGAGCGACAGGTTCTAGGCCGCAGGCCGGAGTCCTGCCGGGCGCGTTGGGTAAGTTACTTGCCGCCGGGCGTTTGCACCTGGCGGCCTCTTCTATCAGTGAGGACCTCAGAACCGATCTTTTGCTTGACAGAAACTTGCGCTTTCTCCGACTCATTGAACCATCCTCAAAAGGAAAGTCATCTCAGTCCTCTAAAGACGATTCAGGCGGAAGCCTGAGGAAACGACGGCAGCCGCGGCATGGAACCATCGGCGGCATTGCTTCTTGAGCGTGCTCGAATCACTCGCTGACCCGAAAGGCCACGAGAGAAAGAAGCCGGCTGGGTCGTGAGTGGCAAACTGGTACGGCCAAACGCTACAGAACGAGCAATGATTGACAAATCCGCACCGAAAAGTGTGTACTGATAAAAGTATGGCATGGAAGCTCTTCATTAATAAGGTTTTAAGAGGACTGTTGTTGTTTTTTCCGGATATGGGAAAAATTTCCCTTGCACTTCTTCTTAGTAGTGAGAAAATGTCCATGTTGTGTATTGGTCGTGGATTGCGCCTGACCGATTTTGTGAAATAGCGGCGATTCCTAATGTTTCACTGAGGCTATAGACGATGATTAAGGTGTATTGGCCACGGACCATACCTACTTGGTCTTGTGAAATAGTGGTGATTTCTAATGTTTCACTGAAGCTACAGACTCAGAGCGCCCATGAACCAGCCACTGGGACTAATATCAATGCTGAGTTTCCCCCCCCGACTCTGCTGCATTCGGCGTATCCGGCTTTACTGGCAGGTATTTCGCAGCTCCGTTCACTTCTGGAACGCCGCTTTCAGCTCTTGCATGGGAAAACCTGCGATATTGCCCAAAAAAAGATGATTCATGCTTCGTAAATAGCCGAAATGGCGTTGTAGCAGTTGTAGTACTAGATGACTTGGAGAAACCGTTTTCTGTCACAGAGAAAGAGCCAAAGAGATGATGGAAACTAATGTTACGTCTGCATCAGCATCGCCATTGGCCGAAGCGGTTTTAGGCGAAAGCGGCCAGAATGTGAACCTCTGCTATCAATGCGGCAAATGCGCGGCCGGCTGTCCGGTATCGTACGCCATGGACTATAAGCCCGTCCAGTTGATCCATGCCATCCGTCTCGGCATGGACGATCTTGTTCTCAACAGCAAGACGATGTGGCTCTGCGCGTCCTGTGAGACGTGTACAACGCGGTGTCCGCAGGAAGTGGACGTCGCCAAAGTGATGGATGCCGTCAAAATCACGGCACTCAGGAAAGGGATCAAACCCGCCATCCCGCAAGTGGCTTCCTTCTATAAGGCGGCCCTCTCGAACATCAAGATATGCGGCCGAATGTATGAACTCGGAATGATTATGGGTCTGAAAATGAGAACTTTCGAGTTCTTCAAAGATGCCGCAATGGGAATGAAGATGTTCCGAAAGGGCAAACTGAAGATGATTCCGAGCCTTACCGGCGCCATGAGAACGCGGAGAATTTTTCGCCGCGTAAAGAATATCGAGGATAAGAATCACAGCACCGCGTGAGAAGAGCGTAGGCTATTGAATAGGTTTTGGCTCGCTAGGAAACGGTTCAGATTGGTGTAAGAATCCTAATTTCTAAATCCTAAATTCTAAACAAATGCAAAGTTAAAATGTCCAAGACTTAGAACGACATTGCGTGTGATGTGCCGCGATGGCGTTTTAAGAATTCGATATTGTTTAGGATTCAGTGCTTAGGATTTAGCGTTTGTTTCGGAACTTTAGGGAGGTCGGCAGACGATGGCTGCTAAGTACGCTTACTATCCGGGTTGTTCACTGCACTCGACGGGCTCAGAGTACGACGTATCGTTCCGTGCCGTTTGCGATAAGCTCGGCGTCGGGATAGAGGAGATAAAAGGCTGGGTGTGCTGCGGCACGTCGCCGGCGCATTGCACATCGAAGCTCCTGTCGCTTGCTCTGCCCTACGAGAATATATGCCTGGCCGCAAAGATGGGAGTCAACGACCTTGTGGCCCCCTGTGCCGCCTGCTTTGCGAGGCTAAAGACTGCTCAGTACGAGGCGGCCGAAGACCCGAAGGTTGCCGACCAGATCAGCGAGGCGCTGGAAAAGCCTCTGCCCGAGTCAGTGAATATCCTGAGCCCGCTGGAAATATTCTGCAACGGCCAGGACATTTCAAAGGCCGTCACCGAAGAGCTGTCTGGCCTGAAGGTCGTCTGCTACTACGGTTGTCTTCTTACGAGACCATCAAAGGTAATGCAGTTCGACGAGTGCGAGTACCCGATGGCGATGGATGAGATTCTGCGATCGGTGGGGATTACGACGCTTGACTGGTCGTACAAAACAGAATGCTGCGGCGGGGCGCTGGCGATGACGCGGACCGACGTGGTTCTCAAGCTTACCCGCGACATCCTCGACGAGGCCAAAGCAGTCGGCGCCAATGCGATTGCCGTCGGCTGCCCTTTGTGTCACGTGAATCTTGACACGCGTCAGGAAGAGGTCGAGGCCGAGTACGGCACAAATTACGGTCTACCCGTGTTCTATTTTACACAACTTATGGCGCTGGCGTTTGGAGTGCCGGCGGACAAACTGGGATTGCAGAAGCATTTCATAAGCGCCGACGGATTGCTGTCGGCCGTCAGCCCGGCGTAGGGGTCTCCACATATCCCAAGGGAGGATAAATGATTCAGAGAACAAGCGATAAAGTTGGTGCCGTCCTGGTGGTCGGCGGCGGTGTCGGAGGCATGCAGGCTTCACTCGACCTTGCCGAGTCTGGCTATAAGGTCTATCTTGTCGAGAAAGGGCCGTCGATCGGTGGAGTGATGGCTCAGCTCGACAAGACCTTCCCGACCAACGACTGCGCAATGTGCACGCTGGCTCCTCGCATGGTCGATTGCGGCAGGCATCTCGACATCGAGAAGCTGACTTATTCCGAGGTAGAGTCGATCGAGGGAGAGGCGGGCAACTTCAAGGTAAGCATTCGCAGGAAGGCACGCTCGGTCGATCCGGAAAGGTGCACCGGTTGCGGCGAGTGCACCGAGCACTGCCTGGTGAGAAACATCGTCTATATGGATCGGCCGGGGCGCGAGCCGGTTCAGATGGAAGAAGGCATGAAAGTGAAGGTGGACGACATTCTGGACAGCTACGAGGGTGGTCCCGAGATCATCGTTCCGATTCTTCACGACGTGAACGAAGAATTCAACTGGCTGCCGCCGGAAGCGCTTTT
>LJTR01000232.1 GCA_001303465.1 Phycisphaerae bacterium SG8_4 | reverse complement strand
TACGGATAGCCTGGATCACTGCCCGGTGGCGGAGCATCCGGTGGGGGTTGGTCTTCCAGGGGTCCGTGGTGCGTCGGTTCTCCGCGTAATACTCGGTGATGACGATGGGGTGGTTGCGGTCCTTGCGGTAGATGGTGCAGGTACAGGAGACCGGGGTGCCGTTCTCGTCGTCCTTGAACACGATGTCCATGCCATCGAACATCGGGTGACTGTTCGCCATCTTGAGCCATCCATCGACTCCGACCACGGGGACAATGCCGCCGCCCTTACCGGGGAACGCATAGATTTCCTTGGTGAAGGGGTTCAGGTCGTACTGGTTAGCAACGATCAGCAGGGACTGGACCTGCTCCGGTGTGGCGGACTTCTTCGACGGGAAGATGGTGTCGGCCAGGGTGTCGTACAGGTTCTTGGCGGCGAGTCCGTACTTGGACGCCACAGTCGCCAGGATGCTGGCGGGTTGCTGGGTAGCTAGTTGCTTGTCACTCATCGGTGGTAGCTTTCAGGGCCCATGCGGGCAGTTCAAGGAGGCTGGGTTCAGCCGGGTAGCCGGGAAACTCGCCCGACGCGATTGCTTGGTGAAGCTCGCCAAAGGCGTGCTGGTACTTCTCGCGGCCTACTTCGAGCGTGGCGTTGCCCACAATGGACACGCGCATGTCAACGGGAGGCGTGGTGCGGATCCACAGGATAGCGAACCCAGAGGGGGGTTGTCCCTCTACCAGACCTACGGTGTCGAGGTAGTACGCGGCCTGCATGTGGTAGTTCATGTCATGCAGGGTCTTCTGGATGTGGCGGTCATCTAGACTCCAAGTGGTCTTGAGGTCGATGAGTAACCGCTGCCCGTTGAGGTCCCCGATCCAGTCGGCGCGAGCTTTACGCATGCGCTCATGCACGGGGTCGGGCGCGAAGTAGGACACCTCGGACTCCCCGTGCTTGATGACGCTGTGGAGGCGGTCATGCTCGCGCAGGTAATCGAGCGTGTCGTTGACCACGCCCTGGGACTTCTTGCTCAGGATGGTCTTGTGTCCGTTGAGGGCTTTGTATTCCTCGTAGGCTTTACCGGCCTTGCGCCCGTCGTAGGCGCAGAAGCGCGATGCGTACTCGTCGGGCTCAAGCACGGCGCAGTGGATGGCACTGCCAAGCTGCATGGCCTCGGTGGGGGCAGAGTCTCGGTTGTCCTTCCAGTGCCGCCACTCGCGGGGCGTCATGGACACCCACTGCTTGAGGTCGGTGCTGGAGATGCCGGGGGCTGCGAAGTAGTCGGGAGACGGCATGCCCGCTACGCGGCGGGGCTCGCTCACCGCTCCCTCCAGATCAGCCAGCACACGCCAAAGATGATCCCGGTGTAGAAGGCAAGGGAGATCGCGCAGCAGCCGTAGAAGGTCGGATTGACTGCGGGGCACTCCACGTCGTCAGGTTCTTGGTGGCTCATGGCTGCGAACCTACAAACGGCCCGACGCCGCTCGCAAGGGCGAATCCTTGCAATCCCCCCCCGCCGATGCCTACCTTGCCGCGCATGGACAACATCTACACTCTCGATGAGGTGTGTGAGCGGTATCGCATCACGCGCCCTACTTGGAACAAGATGACTCGTAAGAACCCGGTTCCCTCATTCGTTGTGGGGAATCGCATTTGGATCCGTGAGGAGGATCTCATTGCCTGGGAAAAATCCAATGCCACGACGGCGAACAAGCCCCGAAGAGGAGGTCGTCGTCCGAATAGCCCCGTCGGGAAGCCGAAAGAAGGTGGTGATCTACGTCAAGGGGCAGGCGAAGTACAGCTACCCGAGTGACGATGTCGAGGCGTGGGCCATGCGGATCGCGGTCTGCTTGGACGTGGACAACTTGGAGGAGGTGTTTTGGATGCTGAGAAGCCTGCACCGCTGGGGGAAGGAAGACTGATTGCAGAGGAGAGCTACCTATGAGTAACAAGAATCCGGCATACTTCGCGTTCTGGGCAGACCGCTGGCTTGGTGGGACAAGCGGGTGGAGTGCCGAAGAGAAGGGCTGCTACATCAGCCTGCTGGTCCACCAGTTTGTCCACGGGGTCATTCCCTCGGACATGCGGCGGCTGGCCCGGATCGCGGGCTGTCCCACAGAACAGGCTTTTGGGATGGCCTGGGAGTCTGTTCTGCGGGACAAGTTCGAGCCAGTGGATGGCGGGTACGCCAACCCCCGGATGGCTGAGGAGCGAGAACGGTCGGTCAAGCACAACCGGCAGCGACGGGAGGCTGGCCGCAAGTCAGCGGCCGCTCGAACGGCCGTTGCAGCGGTCGTTCCAACGGCCGTTCAGACGACCGATGGGTCGGGTGCTGCAACAACCCAGACCCAGACCCATACCCATAACCATACACCAGAACCTAAGAAGCGCGCGCGGGCGCGCGAGGTCCGCGTGGAGGATCTGACGAGCGACCCGCTGGTGATCTCCGCAGCCTCCGAGTGGATGCGCTACCGCCGGGAAGCCAAGCTCCGTCCGTGGACGCTGACGACGTGGAGGCAGAAGCTGGCGAAGGCCGAGCAGGACCCCCAGGCGTTCAGAGACTCTGTTCGGTACAGCATCGAACAGGGCTACCAAGGACTGTATGCTGAACGTAAGGACCGTGGCCGTCCCGGCAGCGGGCTGACCAAGGGCCAAGAGGCGCTGAAGGAGTTCTTCGATGACGCAACCTCCTGAGCGGATCACCCGCCGTGAGATGGCGCAACTCCTGGCCCCGCTCACCGTCCTGCCGGGAGGCGACCGCCTGAACAAGCCAGCCATCGAGGCGTACTACCTCGCGTTCAGGAGCTTCTACCCGTTCGAGATGCAGGAGGCCCTGCGCCAGTGCTTCTTGGAGTGCAGTTGGTTCCCCACGCCCAAGGACATCCAGACGAGGCTCATGTCCCACAGGAGAAATCTGGGGACAAATGCTTTGGAAAAGCTTGAGCAGCAGCATCGGGATTTGCTCCAATTGGAAGCCGGTGAAAGCCGTGGAGAACTACCTGCTCAACTTCGAGGTCAAGACGAAGCCCCTGCCTCAGCCGAGGCCGAGGTTCGCCACCATCGCAGGGCACCCTAGGGTGTACACGCCTAACAACGTGATGGGCAGGAGCTTCAATCTCTACAAGAAGGAGATTGTCGCAGCAGCAGTCAAGGCCGGGGCAGAGGCAGTGGTAGTGCCGCTGGAGGCACAGATCCGGTGCCGCATGACTCCGCCCCGGTCTCTTCTCCGCAAGGACGGGACGCTGAAGTCGTCTGCTCGCACGTACCCAATCGCACAACGGGACGGCGACGGAGACAACTTCCTCAAGGCGGTCTTGGACTCGCTGCTGGGCATCGCCTTCAAGGATGACTCACAGTTCGTAGGTCTTTCGGTAACGAAGGAATGGGCACTTGATTCCGAGGAGGGGATCCATGTCACAATCAGAGAAGTTGGACTGGCGTGATGTTCGCGCCGATAAGGATTGCTTGATCTGTCGTGAGTACGGAGAGGGCACGCCGCAATACGAGGCGTTGATGGACTACATGAACACGCCTCGCCAGGATCGCCACGGCGTTCGCTGGCACACTTTCGTCACCCTGTTCCTGCGTGACAAGCTCAAGTCGAAAGGCGCTGCCAGCACTTGGGCTCGCCATGTTGACCTGTGCCTTGATCGCAGGGCAGACAGGTGAAGAAGGAAGACTTCCAAGAGATGGCCGAGGTCGAGCGTCTTCGACGCGAACTAGACCGGGCCAACAAGGTCGTCCATGAGATGGCTGGCCTGCACGACGTGGTGCGGGATGTGATCCTGTCGGCACTCAGGGACGTGCAGCCTCCTGTCGTGCCCAAGCTGCCGCCAGTGTCCAAGAAGAAGCGCAAGGAGATCGCGGTCATTCACTTGAGTGACTGGCAGATCGGTGCGCTCACGGACACCTACGACCTGACGGTGGCCCGAGAGATGATCTTGGGCCAGTTGCTGGATGTCGTGACCAAGCTGATCCGTGAGAGACAGATGGTCTGCGATGTGAATGAGTGCGTGGTCCTTCTGGGCGGCGACATGGTGGACGGCTCCGCTCTGCGCCCGACTCAGGCGTGGGAGGTTGAGTCCACGGTGTACACCCAAGCGGTCCATGACTGCCCACGGCTCATGGCCGACTTCGTGCTTGGCATCACCGGGATGTTCCGCAAGGTTCGCGTTGAGTGCGTGCGCGGGAATCATGGGCGCAACGGCGCGATGAAGGGCAACTGGAACCCGGCATCAGTCAACTGGGATTCCGTCGCATACGAGACGGCCAAGCACATGGTGAAGCCAGAGCAGCTTGATGGCCGGATCACTTGGCACAACGAGGTGGAGACCTTCTACCGCATGGTGCCCGTGGGGAAGCACAGCATCTTCCTGACGCATGGCGACGTGTTCCGGGGAAGCGGAGGCTTCGCGGGGATTCCGGTCTACAGCATCGTGAAGAAGATGGCCCGCTGGGTGGACAGCATCCCAGACCCCTGGGCCGTGCTTATGATGGGCCACTACCACAACCCCACCTCGCTGACTGTCGGAAGCAGAACCTGCTACATCAACGGCACGACCAAGCGCGGCGGTGAGTGGGAACTGGAGGAGCTTGCCATGTCTACCCGGCCAGCGCAGCGCCTCCAGTTCTGGGATGAGAACCACGGCGTCAAGAGCGACCATGTGATCTGGCTGTAATGGGAATCGACTACACACCTAGTTTGATGACGAAGCTCTCGGAGTTCTTCGAGGGCAAGGTCGAGGACGGCGTTGACTACGGGCGTGGCCCTAAGTACGTGCCCCACCTGTACTGGACCAAGAATGGCGACCTAGCGCGGCAGACGCTGAGGGCTTGGCTTCAGCGCGGCTGGGTGATGGATGTCCGAACGAATGAGGATGATGGCCCTTTGGGCACCATTTATCTGACGGATGATGGCCGACAGATTGTGGAGGCGTTTGCGACCTGACCATGAAGCGCAGCGCGAAGGTCAGTCTGGTCCGGTGGCGCGAAGCCGTTGAGGCACTTCGGACCCTCTGCCCCGTGCGCCGCTACGAGGTCACAATACGCCGCTGCAAGATCCCGGCAGATGATGACGGCGACTGCCGCCAGATCGGGAAGCACAAGCTCATGGTCAGGGTCAACAAGGATTTGAACGAGCCGGTCGCCCTAGAGGTGCTGGCCCATGAGTACGCCCACGCCCTGTCGTGGGACATAGAGCATGAGCGGAGTGTGTCGCACTCTTCGTTCTGGGGCGTGGCTTACGCAGAGTGCTACCGCGCCGTCTTCAACCCTAAGGAGTAACCATGAAACGCTACGTCATCGCCTTTGCCATCGCCCTGCCCCTTGCTGGGTGCGGGATGCTGGAGTCCCTTTCTGAGTCCGCCATGACCGTGGAGGAGCAGGCTCAACTAGATGAGTACCAAGAGCAGATCGCTGTCCTAGAGCAGAAGATTCGCCAGATCGAGCAGGAGGCCCAAGCCACCTTCGACACCGCCGTGGCTGAGGTCGGACGGGGCGAGACTTCCCTGCTGGCCCAGCGCCTCGGCAGCCTGCTGGAGCTTCAGGAGGACCACGAAGCCCTGGTCGCCAAATACACCGAGGCGGTGTCCGAGGAGCGCAAGCTTCTGGATGGTGCCCTCAAGCAGCATGTTTCCGGGGTCCTGACCCTGGCGGCCCCCTTCATCCCCGCCCCGATCCAGCCCCTGATCCCGTTCGCCTCAACCCTGCTGGTCTTCGCCGTGTCCTCCAGGGCCCGTAAGCACGCCGGTAAGGCGATTGCGGCGCTCGCCAAGGGGAACCTCGCGGAGATGGCTGCGGCGCTCCTGAAGGCGTCTGGGGCCGCTCACAGCAGCCCTGCCACGAAACAAGTGGCTGAGGCGGAAGCCAAGGGAGAAGAGGTGACGGTTCAGGTCTCCTGATTCCGCTATAATCATCTTGCCGGGGGGGGCAACCCTCTTACTGACATGGGGTCGTTAGGAGCGATTCGACTGTCCCCCTCGGCTACCAACTAGGAGAACAAAGATGCCCGGAAAGATGGCGAAAGAGTACGGCGGCGGCTTCGAGAAGTTTGCCAAGAAGAAGGCCAAGAAGAAGGCGGTCAAGAAGGCCGCCAAGAAGGCCATGAAGAAGGGCCGCTGAGGCTAAGCACAGGAGGTGAGCTATGAGTTTGGCCCCTAGTCTGCAAGTGGACTTCGACGGGGAGGGGTTGAGCGACACTCTTCTGACCGTTACGGATTCAGAGGGGGTGGCTCACCTCCACAAGATCAAGCCGGGGAGCGAGATCGTCTTCGATCTGAAGTTCTCTGGCGTGGACATCACGCCCGCTAAGTACGAGATGCGGGTGGAGTTCCGCGACACCAACAACCAGGGTGCGCTGCTCATGGTCGGGAACTTCCCGGCCCAGGCTGGAGATGATCTCGTCATCACCAAGAACCCTACCTCGTCGGATACGGAGCGCATCCGCCTGACGGCTCCCGCAACGGCAACTGCCGCTTTGGACAATCGCAGCGGCGCATGGGGTCTGGCGATTGCCGACACCACTGCCGACTGGCAGGACACTTGGGTCCGAGGCATCTGGCAGACGGAGCCGCGCCCCGTCAAAGGTCTCATTGACCTGAGCTAATGGCCCTCAACCAGATCCTCGACAGGTCGGCCTCCACTGTTGTGGTGTCCGGCGATACTGGCGCATTGGCGAATGGCCGTGATGTGGTCACGATCACGGTCACAGCCATCGACACGTCGGGAGATCCGATCCCCAACGCGGAGGTCTTCATTGAGGAGACGAGCGGCAATCACTTCCTGAGCGACAGTGAGATGCCGCAGGACCCTGGCGGCGATGGCCGTCTGCGTGGCCCTGACCCGGTTGCGACTGATGCCAACGGCGTCGGCGCAGTGACGCTCACATCGTTCCATGAAGGCACGCTGACCTTCGATGTGTTCGTCGGCGCTCCTCAGGGTGGCACTGGTGGCGCTTCTGGCGCAGCCGTGTTCAACGGCAACAACGTTGATGATGGCGGCGTCTATACCCAGAAGACGCTGGCCGCTGATGTCGGCGCGTCAGGCGGGTACACCACGACGTACAACACCGACCAGACGATTGACGCTGCATGGCTTGTTGCCAACAACGGGGGCAGCACCTCGATCCAGAATACTCGCTTCCAGAACTGCACGGTCACAGTCACGACCGAGGTGCAGTTCAGCAACTGCCTGTTCGAGGGCGGCTCGAATGACTACGCACTGGTGGTCAATCTGGACAGCGTGGCCCTGACGGGCAGCTTGCCGACGAACTACCTGCTACAGGACTGCACGATTACGGGCGGGGCTGAGGCCGGGCTGACTGGCTACCGCATCCACATGATCGACTGCTTGATCGAGGAATGTGGCAAGCACGGGATCAAGCTGACCAAGCGCAGCGGTACAGGCAACGAGCCCGTTCAGATCGTCCGAAGCGTGGTCCGTAAGGTCGGTGACGGCGGATCGAGCGTGCAACCCCAGGGCTACGGCGTCTACGCGGTGGACGCGCGCTATGTGACC
>LJTR01000231.1 GCA_001303465.1 Phycisphaerae bacterium SG8_4 | reverse complement strand
GGCGCGATATAGTAGGGGGTACCGAAGGCCTTGCCCGCTTCAGCTTCTGCCGCCTCGCGGTCGCTGACGGCCCGCGCCAGGCCCATATCAGCCAGCTTTGCAACACCACTATCTGTGATCAAGATGTTCTTTGGTTTGACATCTCGGTGTATGAGTCCGGCCTGGTGAGCGTGATTCAATGCCGTCGCGACTTGAATCGCTATGGCCAGTGCATCACCTTCAGCATAGGGACCTTCTTTGACAAGATGTTCGTGCACTGTATGGCCCTTGACGTACTCCATGATGAAATAGTGAGCATTGCCATGCAGACCAACATCCAGCGCGGCAACAATGTTTGGATGATTCAGTCTTGCCGCTGCGCGGCCCTCAGCATAGAAACGCTGGACGAACTCGGGGTTTTGGCTGAATTTCTTGGGAAGGATCTTGACCGCGACCACTCTGTCGAGGCTGAGCTGTTGCGCTTTATACACCGTCGCCATGGCACCGGCTCCGAGTCGTCCAAGGAGCCGATAGCCCGGTATCTGTCTAGGCGGGGGAACGGCCTTGACGATTCGCACCGCAGCGCTTAGACGGCTGCGGAGAATCGCCATGTCCACGGGCTTGACAAGATAGTCGTCGGCGCCGGACTCGAAGCCGGCCACCATGTCCTCACGAGTGTCGCGGCTGGTAAGAATGATCGTGTAGACGAACGGACGGTTGAGGCCGCATCTGATGCGGCGGCAGATTTCGACCCCGTCGAGTTCCGGCATCTGCCAGTCGAGAATTGCAACGCGAGGCGCTCCATGCTCCTGGAGAATATTCCAGGCTTGCTGGCCGTCTTCAGCTGTGATGACCTCAAAGCCCCATTTGCAGACGTTCTGCTTCAGCAGCGCACGCCACACCGGATCGTCGTCGGCGATAAGCACCTTCATTTGCAGATTCCATTTACTCTCGCCGGATACGCATTCAGAGCTTGGCCATTCTGGTCAACATCGGCATAAGTCGCTCAATCTCCCTGGCCAGCGCTGCGTGCGCATCGTCGGCACCCCGAAGATCCTTATCTCGCGCTGTCATCTCGAGTCGCAGCGCTGCCGCTGCGGCACGTTCGGCTCCAAAGATCCGAACGGATCCTTTGAGTGTGTGGGCGGCTCGCTGCAGCTCGGACGGATGCTCATTGCTGATCGCATCCCGCATTCTTTTCAATAGCTTTTCGGATTCGGCGGCAAACAACTCCACGATTTCCTTCAGGGTCTCCGGGCTTGCTCCCGTTCGTTCCAATATCTCATCTCGATCGAGGATGTCCTTCTCTTTGGCAGTCTCACTCTTTTGTGTCTGTCGGGCCTGCAACTTTGCGACTGTCGCCTCAAGGGTATAATAGAGGTCCTTTGCACGAATGGGTTTGGCAATGTATCCGTCCATCCCCGCCTCCAGACATCGCTCGCGGTCGCCCTTCATGGCGTGTGCAGTCATCGCGATGATGGGAATATGCCCTCCGGTTTCGGATTCCCTTTTCCGGATGACAGCGGTTGCTTCGAATCCGTCCATAGCCGGCATCTGTATGTCCATGAGAACTGCATCGAATGATCGGTCGTCAAGGGCATCAACCGCTTCCTGTCCGTCGTTGGCTACCTTGACCTTATGGCCTCGCTGCTGCAGAAGGTTGACGGCAACCTTCTGATTGACCAGGCCGTCTTCGGCCAGCAGGATGTGCAGAGACTTTGTACTCTCGGGATACTCGACGGTTACCACCGGGGCCGCTTCGTCAGCCGTGGCGACGCTTAGAGCCGCGACAATGGAATCCAGCAACTCGGATTGCTTGACTGGTTTCATAAGGCAGCAGTCAATACCCAGCTCGCGGCAGCGTGCGCTGGCCGCCGCGTTCTGCGCAGACGACAACATGATAAGGGTAGTCTCGCTTAGGCCGGGCGTCTGTCTGATTCTCTCGGCCAGCTCAAGCCCGTCCATCTGGGGCATCATGCCGTCGAGCAACGCCAGGTGAAAAGGTTCGTCGGCTCTGACGGCCTTGAGCATCTCTTCCAGTGCCGCCTGGCCGCTCTCAACTGCTGTGGGATTCATACGCCAGTTGTTCAGCATCTCTTCGAGAATCAGCCTGTTTGTCCCGTTGTCGTCAACCACAAGCACTCGCAGGCCATACAAAGTCGCCGGACCGGGCGCTGGTTCGACTGGCGCGTCCTCCTGTATCGAAAATGACGCGAGGAAATGAAACGTACTGCCGGCTCCCACCTTGCTCTCGAGCCACATTCGTCCTCTCATCATCTCGACGAGGCGCGATGAAATCGCCAGCCCCAGGCCCGTGCCTCCGTAACGCCGAGACATCGAACTATCCGCCTGGCGAAACGCCTCAAAGATGAGCTGCTGTTTCTCTTGCGGGATGCCGGGCCCGGTATCGCTGACGGAAAAATGCAGCAGAAGATCGTCGTCGACTAACGATTCCAGCCTGACGCCAACGGCGATTTCGCCCTGTTCGGTGAACTTGATAGCGTTGCCCGTCAGATTGACGATGATCTGGCAAAGGCGTCCCGGGTCGCCAACCAACTCGTCAGGTATCTGGGGGGGGATGTGGTATGTCAATTCCAGGTTCTTCTTGGAAGCCCGCCCGGCAAGTGTCTGGAGTGTATCGCCCAGCGTGTCGCGCAACTTGAAGCCAACCGATTCAAGTTCGAACTTGCCGGCCTCAATCTTGGAGAAGTCCAGGATGTCATTTATCAGTCGCAGTAGAGTCTCCGCCGACTGGCTGGCCAGATCCAGATACGTACGCTGCTGGTCGGTCGGATTTGTGCTGAGCAGAAGATCGATCATGCCGATTATGCCGTTCATCGGCGTTCGGATTTCATGGCTCATTGTGGCAAGGAACTCACTCTTGGCCCGGCTGGCGACCTCAGCGGCGTCCTTGGCCGCCTGCAGTTGCCCCTCGACACGCTTGCGAGCTGTGATGTCACGAGAAATGCCGAAGGTGCCGATTACCTTTCCTTCGGGATTTCGCAAAGGAACCTTGCTGGTCGAAACCCATCGTGTCCGCCCGTTGGGCCAGGATTGTTCTTCCTCCTTGTTCACAAACGCCTTGCCCGTCTTCATTATCTTCCGTTCGTCGCGAAGGTATTGTGCGGCGCGCTCGCTGTCGAAAATATCCGCGTCGGTCTTGCCGATTGCATCCGAGGGCTGCTCGAGTTTGAAATAGTCTGCCAGCGCCTTGCTGATTCGAACGAAGCGGCTCTCGATATCCTTGAAGTAGATGTAGTCCGGTGAGTTATCCATAAGCGTTTCCAGCAGGAAACGTTCGTACGCCAGGTCCTTCTCCGCCTGCTTGCGCTCCGTGACATCCCAGAAGATCACCTGAACGCCTACGATCTTGCTGGTGGCATCGCGCACGGGCGATTTCATCACCTGGACATACCGGGTTTCACCGTCCTTCTTGTTCTCTTCAACGGCCTCAAACAACTCGCCCGTCTCTATCACCCGCTGATCGTCCTGATGGTATTTCTGTGCCAGTTCTTCCGGGTAGAAATCAAAGTCCGTCTTGCCGGCAATCTCCTCGAGGGGCTTACCAAGGAGATCACAAAATGACTGGTTCGCAAATGTGAATCGACCCTCGATGTCCTTGCGGAGCACGTGAACCGGCAGATTCTCCACAAGGGACGAGTACAAGGCCTCCGAGTCTTTGAGCACATTCTGAGCTTTGTTGCGCTCGGCTATTCCTCGCTTCAATTCCCGGTTGGCGCTGTCCAGTTCCGAGGTACGTTCCCGCACTCGTTGTTCCAGTTTGTCGTGAGCCTCTTGCAGGGCCTGCTCAAACTGCTTGCGGCGGACGAGCCTCCACATGCCCTGCATCAGCAGTCGCACCTGTCGAACGTCCGACTCATCGTAGAATTCGTCTTTATTGCCCACGCCAGCCACGGCAACGACGCGCTCGCCATCGAATACCGGCACGTTCATATGACGCACGACCTTGACGTGGCCGTCCGGATACCCCTTCTTCAGTGGACTATCGACCGAGTAGTCGTTGGTTATTACCGCCTTTCGCTGCCGCACGGCCTCTCCCCAGAGACCGGTGCTTTCCACGGGATAGACGATAGGTTTGTCAATTATGGCACATTGCTCCATGGCCGTCTTCGACCAGGCGTGCATGGTGAGAACGGTCTCGTCTTCATTCATGAAGGCGAGGTAGCCGATCGTGCTACCGGTCAGCTGGACTGCCGCCTCCAGCGCAAAATCTGCGATTTCCTGCATGGACCCGGTTGTCATCTGGCTGAGCTGCAGAAGAGCCTCCAGGCGGGACTGCTCGAGAAGCAATGCCTCCGCCGCACGCTTGCGTTCTTCTTCCAGTTCTATGCTGTGCAGCGCAAACGCGACGTCACCGGCAGCCTCTTCGAATAGACTCTGCTCTTCCAGGTCGACGGAACGGTCCGCCCCAGTGGAAGCGGCTATCAGCCCGAGGGTTTGCCCACCGTATTCCAGACGGGCGACGATGGTCTTGCCCCCCTTGCATCTCTTGACCAGTAGACAATCACCACAGAAGGATACGGGATCGTCGATCACACAAGCCCCTGGCCGCGCCATTGCCCTCTCTGCACAGTGATCCCATTCTCCGCGTCTGATGCGGTCGATGATGGACCGCTCAGCCTCTCCCAGGCCTGCTGCTGCCACACTGGACGGCCTTTTGGATTCGTCCAGAAACACCGCCCAAGCACTGCGGTAAGCGCCACCTTCGGTCAGGCAGTTGCAGGCGCCTTGAAGTAATCGGTCGCGCTCCTGTTGCCTGGCTATGAGTTGGCTCACGTTCCGGATGGCTCGCAACAAGACATTTAAGTGGCGAATCCTTTCCTCTGTCGGTTTGGGCTGCTTGCTTTGCGCTTTCGAATCGCCGCTTTCACTTGCCATGTCAGATGCTCTCCTGCAAAGTCGGACTTCGCAGTCTGATTAAGTTACGGAATCTCAGTACTTCTGATGTGGCTCATATTTGCTGATCTTGTCGAAGAACTTCTTCCAGACGAATTCCTGGCGGCTGTGGTCAACGTGGTACGTGGAACCGCCTCCGAATTCCTGGATTTCATGCCGAAGGTCCTTTACGAATTCGCTGTGTCCATCGGCGTAAGCGACATTGTAGCCGTTCCTGTGATGATATTGTACACCTCGTCTGGGATCGGAAAACACATCGGCCATGAAGGCAAAGCCGCCGGAGTCCTGGACGGAGTTGACGGCGCGCCACTTCTTTTCATCCCACAACGAGCGGTAGTGATAGGTCGTCTGGATCCACGACTGGTTGGGGCCCAGATCCTCGGGGATGCGACCTCTTGTAGGCCAGCCGCCGCCGCGATTGGCCGGATCCGGCGGGAGCTTGCCATACTGCAGCGTCGGATTGTTGTTGCCGGGGCAGTAGAAGATCTTGGGATCCTTTATGAGCTTGTGATAGAAGAGCAGTCCGTGCGCCATGAAGCCTTCGGTTTCAGGGTCGCTTTGACGGCCGGTGACCCAGACTGCATAGCTGCCCGAGCCGGGCGAAACCTCCATATGGCAGTATGGGAATTGACCTTCGTTCTCATTGGAGTACATAACGCCTGCATAGCCGGATGATTTGAGGTGTGCAGCACATGCCGTCCGGCGGGCCAGGTGCCGGGCCTTCTGCAATGAAGGCATCAGTATTGACAATAGCAGCGCGATAATAGCAATCACTACGAGAAGCTCGATCAGCGTAAAACCCTCGTAGTTTCGTGCGACCCGTGATCCTTCTCTTGAGAGCGACATAGCAAGTCCCCTTAGAATGACTGTCTGGAACCATTATAACACAGTCCATGCAATTGATTAATGATAATTGATAATTGATTATTACAGGAAAATTTACCCGCGCGGGCTATCGGTACGGCAGGCCTTGACTTTCGACTGAGGGCTGAATGGTTCATCATACGCCGCAGCAATGCTGGTCGGGCAGCTCAGAGCCAATCGGTTGTCCGGGAGCATACCTGCTGGCGGTTTGGCTGGAGGTTTCACTTGACGCGGGGGCGGTTTATCTGGTATAAAAGTATTATAATCGGTACGCAGAAGTCCGTGGATTTGAGGGCATCCGTGCAGGTTTCTGGTAGTCTTGAGGGCCATCAAAAGCAAGCGAGGCATTGTCTGGACTCGTGAAAATGTCCTCAGCACGACACGGGCAATTTGCGGTCAAAAGGAGAGGCCAGAGTCGGTCGCTTCATGTTGTTCTTTGTTTGAAGGAGGACTGCTATGTTCAGAAGATTCAGCCGCGCGTTCACTCTTATCATAGTCTTGGGGATTACCGGCAGCACCTCGGCGGATTTGATAGATCATTGGAGGCTTGATGAGGGGGCGGGCGAGACGGCCATCAACAGTGTAGCCGGTGGTGTTGACGGCACGATTGACGGCGCCACCTGGGCCAATGAGGCGCCCCGCGGCGTGGTGTTGAGCTTCGATGGTGTCGATGACGTTGTCACCATAGTCGGCTACAAGGCGATCACGGGCGGTGCTTCGCGCTCCATGTGCCTGTGGTTCAAGACCGATGGCGCAGGCACAGGTCCTAACGGCCGCGGGCTGATCGGATGGGGGACTCCTCAAGGCGCCGGAGTGCGGTGGGAGTTGGCCATCAACATGCAAGGTGACCCGAGAGTGCCCGGTGCGCTTCGGATCAATGCCTCGAGTGGAACACGCACGTGCCAGGCCGTCGTTACGGACTCGCAGTGGCACCACGTGGCGGTCACACTGGATGACGACGGCAGCCCAACGTCAGAGGAAATGCACGTGTACTTGGATGGCGTCGAAGAATCCTATTCGCAGACAAATGCCGGCGTGGCCATCAACACCGGCAGCGATGCCGACGTGCGCATCGGTAATGGTGTCAGGGAGGACCAGAACGGCTTCTTCTCCGGCCTGATCGACGACGTGCGCATCTACGACCATGCTCTGACTGAAGCCGAGATACTGGCCATAATGGCGGGGGGGACTGGAGGATACCCGTTTGCGCTATCTCCCGATCCGGCTGACGGCGCTGTTATCGAAGCCACGTGGGCCAGTCTCGGCTGGAGCGCGGGGGACTTTGCTGTATGGCACGACCTGTATATCGGTGATAGCTTCGATGATGTCAACGACGGCGCTGAAGCAACGTTTGCCGGCAACCTCGCCAAAACATCACAGGTCGTAGGATTCCCGGGATTTCCCGTTCCGGACGGTCTGCAGCCTGGCACAACGTACTACTGGCGAGTGGACGAAGTCAACGACGCCGATCCGAACAGTCCATGGAAAGGTGACATCTGGAGCTTCTCGATTCCGCCTAAAACAGCTTACAATCCCGATCCGGCCGACGGGACGCAGTTCGTGGACCCAAATGGGATCTTCACGTGGACGGGAGGCTACGGTGCCAAATTGCACACCGTCTACCTCGGCGACAACTATGACGACGTGAACAGCGCCGAGGGAGGTATACCGTTGGCTGGCCTAAGTTATGATCCCGGCACTCTAGATCGTGAGAAGGTTCTCTACTGGCGGGTCGATG
>LJTR01000230.1 GCA_001303465.1 Phycisphaerae bacterium SG8_4 | reverse complement strand
TGCCTGTCCTTTCGGTGCTATCAGAGAGCCTGCGAGCGAATGGCCCGCACAGGACTACAAGAAGGCCAAAAAAAGACTGGCGGTACTGATCCTTCTTCTGCCTGTGTTAATGTTGGCAGGCGGATGGATGACCTCCGGCGCAAAGCGCGTGACCGCGCGGATGCATGAAACCGTCAGACTTGCCGAGCGAATTTACTCAGAGGAAACGGGCCAGGTGACCGATACCACCGATGCCAGTGCGGCGTTCCGAGCGACCGGCAGGGCTATTGAGGAACTCTACGCTGAGGCCGATGGTATCCGCGACAAGTTCGACACCGGAGGCTGGATCTTCGGTGCCTTCGTGGGGCTCGTGGCGGGCGTCAAACTCATCGCCCTCTCGGTCTGGCGCCAGAGGACCGATTACGAAGCCAGCAGGGCAAGCTGCCTGGCGTGCGGGCGATGTTACAAGTACTGTCCGAGAGAACACGTAAGGTTGGAAAAATTGAAAGAACCGACAGGTGAGCTATGAGCGAATCTGGCAACGATAATTCATCTCTGAATGCCGGCTCTGTATCTCCGTGGTATCGAACTGCGATAGCAACGGCTGTAGTAGGTGCGGCATTCTCGCTAATTGTGTGCCTGTTCATGGCGGCCAATTACGGTCGCAGCAGGGTCATCGACACGCCGGCCGAGTTGGAGCTGCTCGCGCTGCGGGCCGAAATCCCCAACCGCCCCGACGACGAACAACTGCTCTCGCGAATTCGCCAGTTGGATCTGGAGATAAGACAGAAACGGGCACGTGCAGTCTTTCGCTCGCGAAGGGGCAGCTATCTGCTTTTGGGAGGTGTTATCGTGTTTCTAATCGGCGCCAAGTGCGCGGATTCTCTGAAGAAGAGATTGCCGGCGCCTCCTTCGCAGGATGACCGACAGAAGGTACAGGCCCGCGACGCCACATGGGGTCGATGGGCTGTCATCGCCGCCTGCGCGATGCTGGTCCTTGGAGTGTTCTCTCTTATGGCGGGATCGCGGGTCGATTTTGCCGACAAGGGCGAGTCGCCGCTCAGTCGGTATCCTTCGATCGAAGAGGTCAAAAGGAACTGGCCATCATTCCGCGGCCCAAACGGCAGCGGCATAAGCGCCTATACGAACATCCCGACCAAGTGGGACGGCGAGACGGGCGACGGAATTCTATGGAAGACAAAGGTCCCGCTGGGGGGCAATAACTCGCCGGTTGTGTGGGACGACCGGGTCTTTCTCGCCGGCGGCGACGCCAACGATCTTCAGGTCTACGGTTTCGACGCCAATTCGGGACGCCTTCTCTGGACAGGTGATGTCACGCGCGTGCGTCCCAAGCCGGGCGAAGAACCGTTCGAGCCCTACGAGGCTACGGGTTATTCCACGCCGACGGTGGCGACAAACGGCCGGCAGGTCTGCGCCATATTTGTAACCGGAGACGTTGGCTGCTTCGACCTCACCGGTCGCAAGCTCTGGCAGAAGAGTCTGGGTCTTCCCGAGAGCGCCTACGGATACGCCGCATCGCTTGCGATATACCAGGACATGATATTGATCCAATTCGATCAGGGAGGCATCGACGACGGCATCTCCGAGTTGATAGCTCTCGACGGCCCGACTGGAAAGGTCCTCTGGAGGAAGAAACGGCCCGTAGCCAATTCCTGGAGTTCGCCGGTTGTTGCCGGGATCGGCGACAAATTCCAGTTGATTACCTGCGCCGATCCGTGGGTGATAGCCTATGACCCGCCGAGCGGCTCAGAGTTGTGGCGGGTAGAGTGCCTGGCCGGCGACATCGCAGCGACACCTGTCTGCGCAAACGGGCTGACCTTTGCCATAGAGCCTTATTCGAAAACCGTTGCCATCCGCACAGACGGCCAGGGAGAAGTCACAGAGACTCACATCGCCTGGACCAACGAGGACGGCGGCCCGGATGTCTGTTCTAGCGTGACCGACGGCGAGGTACTTCTGAACATGGCCGATGGATTGCTCAGCTGCCTGAAGGTTTCCGATGGGACTATGATGTGGGAGCAGGACCTGAGAGCCTATTTCTACGCTTCGCCGTCTCTGGTTGGCGAGAAGCTGTATTTGCTCGACGACAAAGGCACAATGCTCATTTCTGAGTACAAGCCGAAATACAAGGAACTGGCCAAGTGCAGGCTGGGCGAGGAATGTCGCGCTTCTCCGGCCTTTGCTGACGGCCGCATATATATCAGAGGGGTGGAAAGTCTTTACTGCATAGGCGGAGCGAAAGCCGATGCGGCCAAGCCAGGTGTTCCGGCGACGGCTCCTTATCCCTCTGTCGAAGAGGTCAACAGCAACTGGGCATCCTTTCGCGGACCCGGCGGCAGCGGCATTAGCGCCTACTCAAACATCCCGGCCAAGTGGGACGGCGAAACGGGCCAAGGAATTCTCTGGAAGACGAAAGTCCCGGTCGGCGGCAATAACTCGCCTGTCGTCTGGGGCGAGCGTGCATTCCTTGCCGGCGGCGACGCGAACGATCTGCAGGTCTACTGCTTTGACACAACTTCGGGGCGACTTCTCTGGACGGGTGACGTCACTCGCGTGCGCCCGAAGGCGGGCGAAGATCCGTTCGAGCCGTTCGAGGACACCGGTTATTCGACGCCCACGATGGTGACCAACGGACGGCAGGTCTGCGCCATATTCGTGACCGGCGACGTCGGTTGCTTCGATTTCAACGGCAAGAAGCTCTGGGAGAAAAGCCTGGGTCTTCCCGACAGTGCCTATGGCTACGCCTCATCGCTGGCGATATACCGCAATACCATATTGATCCAGTTCGATCAGGGGGGCGTCGACGACGGAATCTCCGAGATGATAGCTCTGGACGGGCCCTCCGGCAAGGTTGTCTGGAAGCAGAAACGGCCGGTCGCCAATTCCTGGAGTTCGCCAATAGTCGCCGGAATCGGCGAGACGTTTCAATTGATAACCACCGCCGATCCTCACGTGATAGCCTACGACCCGGCTGACGGCGCAGAACTCTGGCGTCTCGAGGGCCTGGCCGGCGACATCGCGGCAACGCCGGTTTACGCAAACGGGCTGGTCTTTGCCGTAGAGCCATACTCGAAGATGGTTGCCATTCGCGCCGATGGCAGGGGTGACGTTACTGAGACGCATATAGCCTGGACCAACGAGGACGGCGGGCCGGATGTTTGCTCGCCCGTGACCGACGGCGAGGTGATTATTCACTTGGCCGATGGATTGCTGACTTGTCTCAAGGTCTCGGACGGAACAATGCTGTGGGAAGAGGATTTGAGAGCATATTTTCTTGCATCGCCAAGCCTGGTTGGCGACAAACTGTATGTGCTTGACGAAGAGGGCGTTATGTCCATCGCCGAATACAAGCCCAAGTACAAGGAACTGGCCAAGTGCAGGCTGGGCGAGAAATGTCACGCCTCCCCGGCCTTTGCGGACGGGCGCATATATATCAGAGGATTCGAGAACCTGTACTGCATAGGTGAAAAGCCGAGGCAGGAGCCCTGATGAGTGATCCGGATTTAACATTTGTGGATCAGGCGGTCGAGAGGATCGGTACGGCCAAAGAGAAGGTGCTGGAGATTCTCCAGGCCGTTCAGGGCGAGTACGGGTATCTGCCCAAAGAGGGGCTCGAACGTATCTGCGAAACGACCGAAATCACCCCGGCGACGATCGCTGGAGTTTCGACGTTCTACAACCAGTTCAGGCACCGCCCGGCCGGAAAGCATATTGTCAACGTCTGTGTCGGCACTGCCTGTCATGTCAAAGGTGCCACCCAGATTTACGATGCCTTCAAGCGTTACCTTAAGATTCCCGATGACGACGATACCGACACCGAGAGGTTATTCACTATTGAAAAGATCGCCTGCTTGGGCTGCTGTACGCTCGCCCCGGCGGTGCAGATAGGCCAGATCACATACGGGCACGTGACGCCGGACTCGGTTTCGACGGTTCTGGCGGATTATCTGCGTCAGGAGAAACTCAGGGCCGCCGAGCGGACGAAGGGCCCCGCTCAGGTCGCCGCCATAGCGCCGGGCGGCGAAATACGCCTCGGTCTGGGCTCATGCTGTGTCGCCCGCGGCAGCGGTAAGCTGCAAAAGGCCCTGGATGAGACGCTGCGGCAGACCGGGATAAATGTGCCCGTCAAGCGGGTAGGCTGTGTGGGGATGTGTTACCAGACACCGCTTTTGGAAATCGTGCTGGGCGGTGACAGATCATACCTGTATGCCCAGGTGGAGCCTGAAGATGCCAGGGCAATCGTTCTGCGGCACTTCAAAATGCCCGGGATGAAAAGGCGAATCTCCAGCGCGGTTTCCGGGGTGCTGGACAGTATCCTGACCGATCAGACGAGCGAGCCGGTGACGCGTCACTCGATCAACGTGCGGGAGGGACACGTCGCCGATTTCCTGGGCAAGCAGGTCCACATCGCTACCGAGCACTGCGGCGTCATCGATCCAGTCGATCTCGACGAGTATCTGAGCAAAGACGGGTTCAAGGCCGTGCGGATGTGCATTGACGATCTGGACGCCGAGCAGACAATCGCCGAGATCCAGAGGAGCGGTCTTCGCGGCAGGGGAGGTGCGGGCTATCCGACGCACCTGAAATGGGCCGCCGTGCGGCGCGAGAAATCCGAGAAGAAATACATAGTCTGCAACGGCGACGAGGGCGATCCCGGCGCATTTATGGATCGCATGCTGATGGAGTCCTATCCGTACAGGCTGCTCGAAGGCATGGTCATTGCCGCCCGCACCGTCGGCGCCGATGAGGGTTATCTCTACATTCGCGCCGAATATCCCTTGGCGATCGAACGCGTGAGCGAGGCGATAGAGAAATGCCAACAGCACGGATTTCTCGGCGATGACATCATGAAAAGCGGATTCTCGCTGCGGCTTAAGATCATGCCCGGCGCCGGGGCGTTCGTATGCGGCGAAGAGAGCGCCCTGATGGCGAGCATTGAAGGGCGGCGGGGAACACCACGGCTGCGACCTCCTTTCCCGGCCCAGAGCGGACTCTGGGAAAAGCCGACTCTCATCAACAACGTCGAGACATATGCAGCGGTCCCGTGGATAATCCGCAGTGGATCTGCCGAGTTTGCCAATCTCGGTACGGGCGCGAGCAAGGGGACGAAGGTCTTTGCCCTGGCGGGTAAGGTGGCGCGGGGAGGGCTTATCGAAGTTCCCATGGGGATATCCATACGCGAGATCGTTGAGGAAATAGGCGGTGGCATTGGAGGGGGGCTGAGGTTCAAGGCCGTGCAGGTCGGCGGGCCCTCAGGCGGATGTGTTCCCGCATCGCTGGCCCACACGCCGGTGGACTACGAGACGCTCAAGGACGTTGGAGCCATGATGGGCTCGGGCGGTTTGGTTGTGCTCGATGAGACCGATTGCATGGTTGATATCGCGAGGTATTTTCTCGAATTCACTCAGAACCAATCCTGTGGTCGATGCACGTTCTGCCGGATAGGCACCCGGCGCATGCTGGACATTCTCGAAAGGCTTTGCGCGGGCGAGGGCAAGAAGACTGACATCGATGAACTTGAACACCTGGCCGAGATAATAAAGGCGTCGAGCCTTTGCGGGCTTGGCAAGACGGCGCCTAATCCGGTTCTTTCGACGATCAAATACTTCCGTAGTGAGTACGAGGCCCACATCGAGAAACGCTGCCCGACAGCCAAATGCAAGGCGCTGATTTCGTACACGGTGACAGATGACTGCATCGGCTGTACGTTGTGCGCCCAACACTGCCCGGTCGATGCGATTGAGTACAAGCCGTACGAGAGGCACGAAGTCGACGACGAGAAATGTATTCGCTGCGGCACGTGCAAGACCATCTGCCCGGCCGAGGCGGTGAAAGTTGAGTAGAGATGGCGAAGCTGACTATAGATGACCGCCAAATAGAGGTTGCCAACGGAGCAACGATTCTTGATGCTGCGGGCAAACTGGGAATCGAGATCCCCACACTTTGTTTCTTGAAAGGCTGCAGACCTTCGACGAGCTGCATGGTATGTGTGGTGCAGGTCGAGGGATTCGCCTCTCTAGTGCCGTCCTGTGCGACTGTTGCCGTTGATGGCATGAAGGTCCACAGCGACTGCGAGCAGGTTCGCGAGGCGAGGAAGGCGGCTCTGGAGCTGCTGCTCAGCGACCACGTGGGCGACTGTCTCGGGCCCTGTCACACCATATGCCCGGCGCAGATGAACATCCCTCTGATGATTCGTCAGATAGCAGCCGGGGACATGTCCGGTGCTATCGCCACGGTCAAGAAGGATATTGCACTGCCCGCAGTGCTGGGACGGATTTGCCCAAAACCCTGCGAACGCGGATGCAGGCGGGCGGCCCTTGACGATGCGGTCTCGATTTGTCTTCTCAAACGCTACGCCGCTGACGTCGATTTGGATTCAGCAAAGCCTTATTCACCTGTTCCCAAGAGCAAGGCCGGCAAGAGCGTCGCTGTTGTCGGTGCCGGGCCGGCGGGTTTGGCTGCTGGTTACTACCTCCGACAGGCTGGTTATGACTGTACCATATTTGACGAGCGAGAAAAACCGGGAGGGATGTTGCGGTACGGAGTCAACGAAGACGAATTGCCGAGAGATGTACTTGATAAGGAGATTGCCCTGGTCGAGAAGCTAGGCGCGGAATTCCGTTGCCGGACGAGAATTGGTAGCAGTCTTTCGCTTGAGGATCTGCGCAGGGATTTTGACGCCGTCTTTGTCGCGGTTGGTACGTTGGAGCCCGAAGGGGTCGAGTCGATGGGCCTAAAGGCCGGGCGCAACGGCATTGCGGTAGACGGCAAGACCTACCAGACAAACTTGGCCGGTGTGTTCGCCGGTGGCGATGCAGTCCACAAGAGGAAACTGACAGTTCGCTCCGTCGCCGACGGTAAGGAAGCTGCCGTCTCTATTGACCAGTATCTGTCTGGTGAGGAAGTGACAGGGCCGGCCAGGCCTTTCAACACTCGCATCGGCAAGATCCGGGACCAAGAGAAGGAGGTATTCGTCGCTTGCGGGGCCACCGATTCGCGGCAGTCACCGGCGCAGAAGGGCGACGGGCTGACCGACGAGCAGGCTCGCCTTGAGGCCGGTCGCTGTCTGCATTGTGACTGTAGAAAAGCAGACAATTGCCGGCTGAGGGAGCATTCTGAAGGCTATGGTGCCCGGCCGGGGCGATACAAGGGTGATCGCAGACCATTCGTCCAGCAACTGCAACATCCGGAGGTGATCTACGAGCCGGGCAAGTGCATAGACTGTGGCCTTTGCATTCAGATTGCCGCCACCGCGGGGGAAAGACTCGGACTGGCCTTTGTCGGTCGCGGCTTCGATGTTCGGGTCGCCGTGCCGTTCGACTACTCGATGGCTCAGGCCCTCGAGCACGCCGCGGCAAAATGCGTAGCGGCATGTCCGACCGGGGCATTGGCATTCACTGGGTGATTACAGAGTCTTGACAAACGAAGGAAGACCCTGTATAAACGCGCTGGTCAATGCTCACTCTAATTGGAGAAGAATAATGAAATTTCAGAAAGTAGTCAAGG
>LJTR01000229.1 GCA_001303465.1 Phycisphaerae bacterium SG8_4 | reverse complement strand
TCAGCAAGCGTATTATCAGCGTTCAGTTTATCTATCACTTCACTATAGAAGCCGGCTTCTTTATATAGCTCATCCACAATTTTCCTGACGGCTTGAAGCTTCCGTCTCGGTTCGTAACCACCAGCAGGCATGGTGGATTCCCACAGTATAATACCGTTGGCGTACGTTCCTGCAGCAATGGTTTTGCCGTCCGGGCTGAACGCTATTGAGGAGGGATCGTTAACCACATGACTCATCAGTTCGGCGCCGGTTGCAGCGTCCCAGATCTTAAATGTGTTGTCCCCACTGGCTGAGATGATGCGCTTGCCGTCGGGGCTGAAAGCCACTGGTATGACCCAATTTCTATGCCCTCTAAGAGTCATTACCTCGGCGCCGCTGGCCGTATCCCAGAGCTTTGCCGTTCGGTCAGCACTACCAGAGACAATTCGCTTGCCGTCCGGACTGAACGCTACTGACCAGACCACTTTACTATGCCCGCGGAGAGTCCTCAATTCGGTGCCGGTTGCAGCGTCCCAGATTTTGACAGTCTTATCGGCACTGCCTGAGACCATTCGCTTGCCGTCAGGGCCGAAAGCAACAGATTTGACGCGTTCCTTGTGTCCGCGGAGGGTCATCAGCTCGTCACCGGTTTCCGAGTCCCAGACCTTGACCGTTTTGTCCGCACTGCCCGAGATGATACGCCTACCATCCGGGCTAAATGCCACCGAGAGGATGACGTCGCTGTGCCCGGGGAGAGTCATCCGTTCTTTGCCGGTTCCCGCATCCCAGACCTTGACCGTTTTGCCCCCACCACCCGAGACGATCCGCTTGCCATCCGGACTGAATGAAGCATCTTCGCTCCAAAGATCCTCATGCAGAGTCATCACTTCTGTGCCCGTTACCGCATCCCACACCTTCAACTGTCTGTCCACACTGCCGACTATTCGTTTGCTGTCCGGGCTGAAAGCTATAGACGAAACGCTATCTTCGTGCCCACTGAGTGTCACTGCCTCGCCCCTGATTGCAGCGTCCCACACCTTGATAGTGTTATCGCCACTGCCTGAGACTATACGCTTGCCGTCAGGGCTGAAGGCTATCGAATGGATCCAGCCACCATGCCCACGGAGGGTCGTCAGTTCGGCGCCGGTTGCTGAGTCCCAGACCTTAATTGTATTATCCCCACTACCTGAGATGATGCGCTTGCCATCTGGACTGAAGGCTATCGAAGCGATCCAGCCATCGTGCCCTCTGAGAGTCATCAGTTCGGTGCCGGTTGCTGAGTCCCAGATTTTGATTGTTGCATCGTTATTGCCAGCAGAGACAATTCGTCTGCCATCAGGGCTAAATGCTACCGATTTTATCCTACCGGTATGACCTCGGAGAGTCATCAGTTCAACACCAGTTGCGGCGTCCCAGATTTTTATTGTCCTATCCGCACTGCCTGAGGCAATACGCTTTCCGTTAGGGCTGAAGGCTACAGAGTTAACCACGTCACTATGCCCTCGAAGAGTCATTACTTCGGCCCCGTTCGCCGCGTCCCAAATTTTGATTGTTTTGTCCATGCTGCCTGAGACGATACGCTCCCCGTCAGGGCTGAACACTGCTGACGAGAACGGGGCCTCATGCCCGGCAAGAGACAGCAGTTCCGCACCCGTTGCCGCATCCCACACCTTGATAGTTTTGTCTTGACTGGCCGATATAATACGCTTGCCGTCAGGGCAGTACCCTAATGAGGATATCCAATCACTATGCCCGCGGAGGGTCATCAGTTCGTCGCTGTTTTCCGCATCCCACACCTTGATAGTCCCATCGCCACTGCCTGAGATGATGTGGTTGCCGTCAGGCCTTATGGCTATCGAACCAACCCAATCGTCGTGCCCACGGAGGGTCGCACGGGACTGATCTGAAATATGGCTGATGCGGTACCATTCCCAGCCGCGAAGGTCTTCTGGGCACGCCTCCAACAGCTCGCGAACACGGCGCATATTTGCCTCGCCGTATTTGGCTTCAGCCAATTGAATACTGTTTACATAAAGGGAACGACGCAACTCTTCGGTTTTCTCCTTGGCCGCCTTTTCAGCGTTCTCAGCACGTACCAGGGCCTGTTGAACTTGCTTTCGAGCCGTGGCCTCGTGCTGCCGGGCCTGTTCTGCTCTGCAGCCCATCACGATACTGGCCACCAGACCCAGGATTATCACCAGCAACAAGAGCGCCGCCGTTGCCACAGAGCCGGCATGTTTTCGCACGAACTTTCTTGCCCGGTATACGGTGGACTCAGGTCCAGCAATTAGGGGAGTTCCAGTAAGGTAGTTCTGGATATCGTCGGCCAGTTCGGACGCTGAGCGATATCTTCTCGTTCGATCTTTTCGCATCGCTTTCATGGGGATCCACTCCAATTCTCTGTGAAGACGTCTGGTTAATGTGATGATTTGTGTCCTGCGACGTTCCGCAACTGCTTTGGCCTTGTCGCCTAAACTCGTCAGTCGAGCGCTTGGTGTTCTAGGCTCCTCTTCACGGATTACCTGTTGAATATGGTCAATTCCGCCTTCGCGAAGCCTTTTGGCGTCGAACGGCGTCGCACCTGTCAGCAGCTCGTAAAGTAGGACACCCAACGAGTATATATCCGAGCGGGTGTCCACGTCCTGGTAAGCCATATCGGCCTGCTCAGGACTCATGTACTCTGGCGTGCCAAGTAATTGGCCGTGCTCAGTGTACGATGTCTTCTCAGTCAAGGGTTGCGTGATAGCTTTGGCTATGCCGAAGTCGATAATCTTCGGTACTGATTTATCATCTTGAACGGACACCACAATGTTCGATGGCTTGATGTCTCGGTGTATGATTCCTTTTTGATGTGCGTGATGAATGCCTTCGCAGACCTGTCTGAAGAGTTCAAGCCTTTTCTCAATGCATAGTTTCTTATCATCGCAGTACCTGGTGATGGACCTGCCCTTAACATATTCCATGACGAAGTATGGTCGCCCACTATCCGTTGTTCCCGCGTCAAATACATGGGCAATATTAGGGTGCTCCAACAGAGCCAAAGTCTGGCGCTCGGCTTCGAACCGGGCAACAACTTGTCTTGTATCCATGCCAAGCTTGACGATCTTCAACGCCACTTTGCGTTTGACAGGCTCTTTCTGCTGAGCTAGATAGACCAAACCCATGCCACCTTCGCCTATCAGTTCCAGAAGTTCGTAGTGGCCGATTTTGGTCCCTGGGCTCTCGATCGAAGGAGATGTATCCAGGGTCACATTTGGGACTTTGAGAAAATCGCCTGCCTCGTCATGTGCCTTCAGTAGGGCATCTACTTCGGCACGCAACTCTTTATCATCTCCACAGATCTTGTTCAGATAGGCAGCTCGTTTTGTCGGATCTGTCATCTCCACAGCGTTGTGAAGGATGTCCCCCACCTTCTTGAAGTCTTCTGCCGTCATAAGCGTCATTCCTTAATTGCCTTCTTCAGTGTCGCATGGTCTCCCCACTTAGTATGGCGCTATTTAGACCATGTTCCGGCCAAGAATTTGATGAAAAATGAGAAATTATTGATGAAATCTCGAAATACTCCGGCTGATATTGCCGCGTAACTACATCACAATCCTCCGACAGCAAAGAAGAGCACTGCCTGCTATGCAACTCCGGTAATTCGTCGATACAACCAGGCTCGAGCATGGGTCCAGTGTCTCCTGGCTGTCCTTTCGGGTAGATTGAGCATGTTGGCGGCCTGCACCAGGGTAAGCCCAGCGAAATATCGAAGCTTCACAAGATCTGCTTTGACTTTGTCGATTTGGCCGAGCTCCACTAGGGCCTCATCCAATACCATCAAGTCATCCGAAGGTCCTTGAATCGTAAGCTCTGTGTCTTCGAGCTGGACCTTCTGTGGGTTCCCTCCGCGTTTGAGACGCTGTTTCCGACGTGCACTATCGATGAGAATGCGCCGCATGGCTTCAGCCGCTGCGGCAAAGAAATGTGTCTGGCTTGTCCAGTTCTGCCGTTCCAACCCGACCAAACGAATGTAGGCCTCGTGGACCAGAGCAGTTGCCTGAAGTGTCTGGCCTGGTGATTCCTGCGACATTTTCCAAGCAGCGACTCGACGTAGTTCATCATAGACTAACGGCAACAGTTTATCTGCAGCCCTCGCATCACCTTGTTCAATCGCATTCAGAATTTGTGTGACATCGCTCATGCTCGTTCTCGGCTCGGGATGTCTTAATTGCGTCACACCATTGTACCGAAAAAGCAACGAAGACTCAAATATTCTACATAATCTGATCGACCACCGCGAAACCTGGGATAAGCCGGAAAAGGCCGAGAAGTGGCGAGCAAAACTGCCGCAACCAGAAGCAGCGAGAGAGTGACATGTCACCCAAAACCCATCCAATTCCTTGGTCTACAAAACGTCAAATTTCCTTGAAAGGATCTGACACCAAAATGTCTCCACAGAAACTGATTCTCCCACTATCTAGTCCTAAGAAATGTCAAATCTTGGGTCGAAAGCAGGATTTATTGTATTGACATCGTCTTCGATGACCAGTGCGAAAAAGAAGGGCAGCTCTGGCTAGACCCCAGCCGTTTGAAGCCTCGAAGGATCAGATCGTGGGATCGGCTACCTCCGCCGGGTCGATGCTGAACGCCTTGCCATCGACTGTCAGTTCAACAACAGTCGCAATCTTGTCGCGATCGGATGACTGAAGATGAATCTCGATGCCATCTCCGCTCTGTTTCACCAAAACCTCTCCGGCGCTAAGGATGCGATAGGATATAATCTTGCGGCCGATTCCGGGGAGCAATAGATTGCCGTCGTCACGCCAGTTCATCAAGTAAAGGTACACCTTGTTGTCCCTGCAAGTCGATGCGCCCCACTTGCCCGGCTTGAGGGGTCCACCACGAGTGGCGTACACGCCATCGCCATATTTCCTAAGCCATGTGCCCATCTCCTTTAGCCTCTCTACCTGTCGTGGCTCGATCCGACCGTCGGGCATCGGGCCGACATTGAACAAGAGGTTGCCGTCCCCACCTACTGTGCGCAGCAGCGTCTGGATGCATTCCGTGGCGGACTTCATCTGGTCATTTGGTTTCCATGCCCACTGCCGACAGATCGTCATGCAGGTTTCCCATGGCCTTTCACGGTTAAATCCTCCTATTTGCTGCTCCGGCGTGTCATAGTCGCCTGAATTGAGGTGGACTTCCTTCGTGGTGCCCGCCATTCCATGCCTACCCTTGCTCACGCGATTGTTGATTATCAGGTTAGGCTGGATCTTCATGAGATAGCTGTACAATTCATTTCCGTACTCGCGAGTCCAAGGTTTTTCCCACTCGCCGTCAAACCACATGATCCCCAGCGGACCGTAGTTGTCCACAATCTCCTTTGTCTGGTTCTTAAGGTACTGGTAGTAACGCGGCATGTTGTGAGTCGGCTTGACCGTACGACCGCCGGGGCTGCCCAGCGGGTAGTCCGGATGGTACCAGTCGCAGATCGAGTGGTATGTACAGAATCGAATGCCGTTTTCCCTGCAGGCCTCAGAGAGCTCCTTCATGACATCGCGTTTGAACGGCGTGTTGCCAATATGATAGTCCGTGTACTTCGAAGGCCACAGGCAGAATCCGTCGTGGTGCTTGGAGGTGAGGACCAGGTACTTCATCCCGGCGTCTTTGGCAACACCAACCCATTCTTCGGCATCGAACTCTGTCGGATTGAACTGTTTGTACAGCAGATCATACTGTTCGGTCGGTACCTGCTTTCCTCGCGACCATCCGATTTCAGTACCTTTGAGACTGACAGGTCCCCAGTGAACGAACATGCCGAAACGGCCCTCCCGCCACCACCGCATGCGTGCATCGCGTTGGGCCTTGGTCGCAGTGACCGAGTCAATCTTAAGCTCTGTAATGCGCGCCCAGTGCGGATTTTGCGGGTCTCCCTGATAGCACTGGATGCTCACCTTGGCCTTGTCACTGCCTCCGGTCGGCCTCGGCTCCTCGCAGATCCCAACGTCAGTCCAATTGTCCTCGGGCCCGAGACGGTAGTATCCGCGCACTTGTCCGGCCGTAACCCTGAGCCGGACCGTGACCCTGTCCTGTTCTATGGGGATGATCTTAATTGTGCGCGTACGATCATTCTCTTCGCGTCCCATGACCACCGAGTTTCTTCCCTTTACGAGCTCCAATCCGATCTTTACCATGTGGCTGTCGCGGTAGTACCAGACAAGATCAACCTGCTCCCACCGCCACGTGGGCGAATTCTCAAATGTCGCTTGGAGATCTGCTCCAGATTCTTGCAGATCTTCAGCAATTGGGATCAAGAGCACATTCTTGGCATCATTCTTACTGCCCCACATGTTTCCGGGCTCAATTTTGACCTCGAGCCCTCCGTCTCGCAGTCGCCATGCTTCCGGATTCGCCCGCTTCCATGTCCATCCATCTGGGAGTGACCCTCCGGTGAATGGATTTTCTTTTTGTCCACCATCTGCAGAAACGTTCCCGATCAAAGCCATCAGCACGACAATTAAGAACTTATTCACTCTTTTCTTCATGACTGGCTCCATACAGAATGACCAAATCCCACGCGTTCTGCCCCTTTCTATTCAGTGCGAATCTGCTGAAACATGATAGCAGGCCGAATCTGTAATGTATAGTGTTCCTGATTGAAAATTCGCGTTCTTGCGCGGGTAAGCGGCTTCACAATACAATGTTCCCGACTTAGAATTCCCGCTCTTGCGCGGGCAACTTGTGCCATAGTTAGTAGCCTCACAATGCCAGGTTATGGTTTTGCTCGCGAGAATCTACTACCCTGAAGGGTATGAAACCGCGTGGATCGCACTCGGCGAGAAAGACGTACTTGGTCGCGGGATTCTTGATATAGCAGTACTTCACACAAGGCATGATCTCCCAGCCGCAATTTGTCGGATTCACTGCCATCAAACCGCCGGCAATAGCATATGTTCGAAGAGCATATTGATTGTGAAACCTCTTCTTTTCAATTTCTCCCCTATAGCAAGAGAAAATTGACAACGGAACCACTTTAGCGCCGGTTATGTTATCCTGGTCAACTGGTTAGGTCTTGAATAACAAGATAAGGAGCTTGGGGCAACGGCAGAAGAGGCAAAGGTACACAATGAAAGCTGTGGCGTGACGTACATAGTGAGCAACTGTCTTTCTTGACGTGTGAAGGCTTCCACTTAAAGCACAAGGATGCCTATAGAGAGATGGTCCAGGACGCACATTACAGATGTCAGAGTTGCGGGCGGATAGGCAAAAGCGAAGAGAACCTTTGCGAGCCGGTCGCGTTGTAGAGTAGTTGGTTTTCCGTTTCTCAATACAATGCTTGTTCGAAGAATCGACAGTCGTTTAGTCCGTTTTTGAAGACGCTCCGGAGGCTAAATTTGATGTAGACTGGTATCGACACTGTTTGAGGTCTTTGTACACTCTCGATGTCATGATATAGGCTGGCGAATTGACGTGATATACTAACGGTCTATGTTAGAATCAATCTTCTTATCGTTGCTCATTGGCTTGCACCGCTGTCTCCAAGAATGAACTTACTTCCTGACGTGGGCCTCGTGAATCGTAGAAACGAATCAGTCAGTATGATTTCAAGCACCCGTAGACTAACACACTCCCAGAGTACTCGTCCCCGAGACTGCAACCTTGTAATCCAATCATCTTCAGTCTGGCTCGCAGGATTCAGCGCTAGTTCTTGGTGGGAGAACACTGACGTGACAAAAGCACGTGTTCTCCGGACCACCGTTTGTCGCCCTTTCGGCGGAGCCGGCGAGGGCGATTCCGTCGGAGCGGAACTTTTCCATTCACAGGTAATCCGCGAACAAGGTATATTCAGGTATAGGAAGGTAATACGGCGTTGGGGATTGGACTATATAGCCGAAAACATCCAGGCGCCTTCGGTCGTCCTCCACTATCCTTCAGAGCGAGAACTTGACCTTTGCGACTTCTACCCCAGTGAGTTCCGTTCCGGCCTGGTGGCTACCCGTCATATTCTGACGCAGTCCGCCAACCGGCAAATATGCATCTTTAGAGGATGTGAATTAAAGGAATTAGCAACAGCACAGAGAATTGACGCGTCTTGGAACTTCGGCCGCAATAGTCTGCGGCATCCCTTCTTGAAGACG
>LJTR01000228.1 GCA_001303465.1 Phycisphaerae bacterium SG8_4 | reverse complement strand
TGTACTGGTTCACCACAGGGCGCAGACGGATGAACTGCCTCTGGCCCTCGCCGTGAATGCGGATATCCTCGATCGTTATATCCTGAAGCCGCATGTCCTCGCCGGGCTCGAGCAGAAAAGGCGTCATGGTAAAGTGGATGATGTCGAGATTTCGCAGGGTTATGTTGCGCATGTACTGGGCGCGGCTTTCGTGACCGAGCAGAAAAATGCGGGCCCGGTCGCACCAGAGAATACAGTTCTCCACCGTTATTCGCTCGACATTGTTGTTGCGCCCGCCAAAGTCCAGCCCCTTGAGCGCGACACAGTCGTCGTCGCTGCGGATAAAACAATCGGTAATCAGCACATCCTGAGAATTGCAGGGGTTGATCCCGTCATCGTTCTGGACACGTGAGTTGCAGAGCTTGACGTTACGGATCGTCACGCCTTGACAGTGCTTGGGTACGATGGACCAATGTGACGAGCCGCGCAGAGTGATTCCGGTGATCTCGACATTCGTGCTGTTGCGAACCGCGATCAGGTTGCCCACAGGCCCCTTGCGCCACTGCCAGTCGGAGCCGTCCAGTATGCCCCGCCCACAAATGCGAATGTTATTGCCTCTGGCCAGCACCTCGGCCTTAACGACAGATCCACCCGCGAGGTAGAGGGTCTGATTGCTCTCCAGAACGATCTTCTCCGGCTTTTGCACACCCGGGCCGAAGTAGACGACATTTTCGTCATTGGATCTTACCTCGTCGGTTTCAAGCGGATTGGCAAACAGCAGCAGGGGGGCCTTCCTGCCGTCAGGTTCTATACTGAGCTTGCGCGGCTCCTCCAGAGTCAGGACCAGGGTATGGTCATCCTCTACCGTAGGTTGAATTGCGAATGAGCGGGGTCTGATCACCAAATTCTTCAGCGATTGTTTCGACACGATCCGGACCTCGACGCGCCCCGACATGTCGAAGTTCGCAAACGAGTAGTCACCACCATAATCCCATTGTTTGCCTGCAAACGGCGGATCCAGCACACGGGCCGCATAGACATCGACCTTCTGGCCGCCCGCCTGAACCTGCCAGTTACTCGACGAGGTTTCGCCAGCGGGACCGGGGTAAGTGATAACCTCGGCCCGACTGACGGCCGAGAAAGCCAAGCCGACGATCATGGCCAGGATTGTGGTTGTCGGCGGCCCGAAGGGTTCGATTCGAGTGATTTGAGCGTTTGTCTTCATGGCGTTTCTTGCTCCCGAATACAGGATTGTTTCATGCTGGTTGACGCCGACACAGTAACAAGAATAGAATGGTCAGTCAAGAGGGCAGGCGACTTGGACGCCCTGCTCGTCGACAAATTTTGGCGAAGATGAAGGAGACAAGCTCATGTCAGACAATCCTGTCAATTTCATGTATCGGCGTGATTTCCTGGAATCTCTGGGCAAGCTCTCAGTGGGTGCGGCGGCCGCCGGTGGTTTCGGCATTGGCGCTGCGCGCGCAAGAGAGCGGCAGGAGCAAAAAGAGTGGAAGCCTGTTTCGTTGCGGAAGGTGCGCGTCGGAATTGTCGGCTACGGCGTATGCCGCTTCGGGGCTGCCTTCGGCTTTCAGGATCATCCGAATGTTGACGTTGTAGCGGTCAGTGATTTGATACCCGACAGGTGCGACGCCCTGATGAAGGCCTGCCGGTGTGACAAATCGTATGAGTCGCTGGAAAAGATGGTCAAGGACAAAAGAATCGAAGCAGTCTTCGTGGCAACCGATGCGCCGAGTCACGCACGTCACTGCATCGAAGTGCTCAGGCACGGCAAGCATGTGATGACCGCTGTGCCGGCGGTGTTCGGTTCGATCGAACAGGCCGATCAGCTTCTGGAGGCGGTTCAGGAGAGCGGCCTGAAGTACATGATGGCCGAGACGAGCTGCTTCCGCCCCGATTGCTACGCTATGAGGGAGGTCTACCGAGCTGGAGGATTCGGCCGGCTAATCTATTCCGAAGGAGAGTATTACCACTTCCACTCCAAACAGATCGGGTCATTCAAAGGCTGGCGTATCGGCCTGCCACCCCTGTGGTATCCCACGCACTCGACGGCTTACTACGTCGGCGTCACTGGCAAGCGATTCACCTCGGTATTCTGCTGCGGCTCCAACTGCGGCATCCCGTCTTACGAGCCAGGCGCCAACAAATACAACAACCCGTTCACCGACGAGGTCGCCCTGTTCAAGACCAGCGAGGGCGGTTCGTCCAGAATGCTTATGTGCAAGGGCATCAACAAACTTGTGGTCGAAAGAGGGCGGGTCTTTGGTGAGAAGGGGTGGATGGACGGAACCGAATATCATGGTGTGGCGAAGGATCTCCCCGATACTATCCGTCCGCCGCTTCCGCCAGGGGTGCCTGCCGGCGGTCACGGCGGCTCTCATGGACAACTATCTAATGAGTTCATCACGTCGATAATCGAAGACCGCGAGCCGTTGGTGAATATCTACGAGGCCCTTGCGATGACTGTGCCTGGCATCATTGCGCATCAATCGGCACTCAAGGACGGCGAGACTCTCGCGATTCCACAGTATGAACGACCCAAAGCCTGAGTCGCATCTTCGTTGCGGTTTTGCTAATGGCCAAGAGTATTACGCCCGCATCAATAATCTGCTTCTCGTTGTGCTTGTGTGCGTTTGCCGGCGCGCGCGAACGAATGCGCTTCCCGCCTCCGGCGACCGAGGCCAGGCACAACTGGGAAACGTGCGAGCCAGAGGCCGAATACGTCGACTCAGTCGAACTGCAGCGGGCCATGGATTATCTAAAAGGCGCACTCGATGATCCGAAAACACCGGACGAGAAGGAAGACCGAATCAAATTCGCTTGTTTGATCCGCAATGGGCGAATGATCTGGCCCAACAGTTCGACGCCCAGGGGGCAGGGCTCCGGTCTCAACACAAGATGCCAGATTTACTCGGCCACGAAGACGTTTGGGACAGGCGTGCTCGGCCTGTTAATCGATCAGGGACTGGCTGATCTCGATATGCCGGCAAACCCGATCATCGACATAGACTTGTCTCAGGACGATGGCGGGGGCGAAAAGGAGTATCCCGTCTATGATACGATCACGCTAAGACATCTTGCTACCTTCACCGATGGCTACGGCGATGTCCGGCCGAAGTGGCCCGACCCGGGGATGTACTATCCGTTCGATCCGGAGCCGCCCCTTTTTGCTCCGCCGGGCTCAAGATTCGCATACAACAGCTCTTCCCAGCTTCTGTCCTACTGCATGACCAAACTGATCTACAACCATTTCAGCCAACCACCTTACTCATGGAACAAAGAAGAATGCAACCTGGATCATTATTTCGAGAAATTCATTGCATCCAGAATCGGCATCGCTCGCAGTAGCTGGCGCTGGTCGAATGAATTTCCCAATCCGGGCGAGCACGACATCGACCTGTCCAATCCCGAAGGTCTGGACATACGCCCGATTTCCCAGTCGATGTTCATGAGCGCAGCCGCTTTGGCGCGCTGGGGACATCTATTCCTAAATCGCGGCAAATGGGATGGAAAGCAGATAATCAGTCGCTCGTTCGTTGACGAGGCGACCACAGTCCGGGTTCCAGCTCAAATCGAACCGCATAACCGTAATGCCGGTTACCGGGAAGCGCCGGGCCGCTATGGATACATGTGGTGGCTCAACGGCTACGGAGGCTGGACGCCCAACGGTGCGAAAGATCCATCGGTGCTGAGACTCCCGGATGTGCCGCCGCGCACCGGACCGACTACAGGCATCTACGCTGCTCAGGGTTACCAAAGCAACTTGTGCGTGGTGATCCACACATTAAATGCAGCGGGTGTTGAAGTGCAGGCCAATATGGTCTTCGTGCGGGCCTCTGCCGGAGTCTCAACTGACGGCAGGCACTCAACGCCGGGCAAATTCACTTCCGCTGAGTACAACAACTTCCTCAAAATGCTGGGCGATGCGATCCTGCCACAGGCTGTTCCATAACCACTCTTCTAGCTGGCTTTCTTCTTTTGTCGACGCTTTGGTTTCTCCGGAGCCGGCCCGGCCTGACGTATGAAATCGTCTTCGTACTTCTGCCATCTCGCGGACATGTAGCGAACCTTGTCCGGGTGCATCTCTGCCAAATTCTTTGTCTCGCAGCGGTCGGTTTTCAGATTGTAGAGTTCCCAGGGGCCGTCCTTTCCTTTGGCGACCAGCTTCCAGTCGCCGATTCGAATGGCGCGATTGTTCTGATGGTGGAAATAGATGAAGTCGTGCTTGACCGAGTTGCCCTTCACGAATGCCGGCGTCAGGGAAGTGCCTGGAAGGGGCTCGGCAGTTTCTCCGTTCCACTTGGGTGGGAAATCATCGCCTCCCGTAACGTCGAGGATGGTTGGAATAATGTCGATGAAGTGACACGGGTCGTGACGCAGTTCGCCGCGAGCGGCGATGACGGCCGGCCAATGGATGATCAGCGGCGAGGATGCGCCGCCCTCGTGAACCCATGACTTGTGCAGGCGGAAAGGTGCGTTGGCCGCAGTCGACCAGCCTGGACCCAGGCACAGGTACGAGCGAGCCGATCCGGGCGCGGCGGATTTGTCGTGCATGTCGCCGCGAATGATCTGCTCGGCGCTGGCACCGTTGTCGGAGACGAAAAAGACCAGCGTATTTTCGTAGGCGCCCATCTTCTTGATCTGATCGAGCACGAGGGCGATCCCGCGATCCATCCGGTCGATCATCGCGGCGTGAATCGCCATCTTCGTCGCCTGGAATCTCTTCTGCTCGGCCGTCAGTGCGTTCCACGGCACAGCGCGATCCGCTTCGCCGGGCCCGATCATCTCCTCGAGCTTTTCTTTGGGGAAATTCCAGCTCGGAATAACGTCAGTATCAAGCGGCGGCAGATCGCAATTGACCAAGCCCTGTTCGCGCAGCCACTTCCATCGTCTTTCGCGTACGACGTCCCATCCTTCGAGGTACTTGTCCCGGTAGCGGTCGATGTCCTTTTGCAGAGCATGCAGGGGAAAATGCGGTGAGGTGAATGCCAGGTAACAGTAGAAAGGCTTGTCACGATGTTTTTCAGCGTGCTCTGCGAGAAAGTCCTTTGCATATTCGGCGATGGCAGTCGTGACGTAATGGTCCGTGCCGTCTTCAATCGGGGCAAGGTCCTTGTCGTCCAGTTCGTGTTGCTTGGGGCTGAAGAAACGGTCGTGATCGTGCAGAATGTCGGAATGGTCGAATCCTCCATCCGCGATGGCCTTGGGTGCGCCCCTCAGGTGCCATTTGCCGGACTGATAACATCGGTATCCCAGCGGCTTGAGGTAATGGGGGATCACCCGCGCCCAGATGGGCAGCGGCCCCCTAGGCGGATCCATCCGGACCTGTTGGGGGTAATACCCAGTCAGCAGAGATGTCCGTGAGGGCCAGCAGCGACCGGTCGAATAGCATTGGGTGAATCTCAGCCCGCCAGCCGCCAGTCTGTCGAGATTGGGCGTTGCGATTTCGCCGCCGTAGCAGCCGGCATCTGAATACCCCATGTCGTCTGCCACGATGACCAGGACATTGGGCTTTCGTGCTCGCATTTGGCTTGCGCTGCCGCCGAATGCGGCGCTGCCCAGCCCGACGGCCGAGCCCCACGTCATCGCCTGTCTTAAAAACGTCCGTCTCGAAAAGCTTGCCGTTGTCATGCCAATCCCGCCTTCCGTTTTCTTGCTTCGATGGATTTCATTCATTTCGATCAATTCCGATTGGGTTTGCAGATGCTCACCATTACGGCCAGGGGAACACCCAGATTCGTCTTGTCGACAGAACGTGAGTACATCATGCACAGGCCGTCGCTGACGTCCCGGTTGACGTTCGGATACCAGCCATAAATAGTACCGGGCTGGCTCATCAAGATGGCGTCTGCCTGCCAACCGGTGCCGTCAAAACGTCGGGCATATAATTCTCCTGTGCGCTGGCGCTTGTCTTTGCCCGTATGCTTTTCGATGCCGTATGTAATCATCAACTCGTAAGGGTTCTGTGAAGTATCCACACTCAGGGCAGATGTAAAGACATTCTCGGCCAGCTCCAGACCCTCGGCAGAAAGCTCAGGCTGCCAGTCCTGGGCTCGATAGGGCGAGTCCAGGAAGCGATAGCGAAGTCTGCTGCGGCCGTCCACGTATACCAGATGCAGGCGCTTCTGTGTGGGATCGAATTCGATTGAAGCTCGCCTGTCGTCTCCGGCGACGGTAGTCACGTCCTCGCAGATAAGAAGCGGCTCGGGATTCCAGGTTCGTCCGTCGTACAGATTACCGTAGAGTCTGCCTCCGGTGGTCAGCGTAGAGACAACGTAGAGTTTCCTCTCGTCCAACGCAGCTGCATCGAGTGCATGTCGGCCTTGAACGGGCATGCAGACGGATCGCGGCGCCCACAACCAGGTATCGTTCGGGGTACGGCTTCGATAGGCGACGCCCATTTGGTCCTCTCGCGCAAAAACCCAGAAGAATCCGGCGCTGTCTGCGACAATGTTTGAATAATCCGGGGTGAAACCGGGATTGATATCCGAAAGCCAGTGAATCCAGCGTCCTTCAATCCGTCCTTCCTTTATTCTGCCTTCGTGCGTGTACTCTCCTCGTCTTGCCGGGTCTCGAGCATAGGGGGCCTTGACATCATAGCGCCCCAGCGGGTAGATGGTATGGCTGATGTAGACCATATCATCTACCTTGAGAACATCGAAGCTGGTCGAACCGTTCGGAGCTCGGTCTATTGGTGTCGCCGCAGGATGCCAGGTTTTTCCGTAATCTTCGGATGTCTCGTATCGAAAATCTTTGCCGTCGCTATAGAAGACAAACCAGAGACCCTCGTGGTAGAAAGTCATGTGCTGAAACTGACGGGTCGTGCAGTGGTTGTGGTCGACCGACGGGTTTATCGGCCGAGTCGTCACAACCGCCGGCAGAGCGACCTGCCCGCCGATGCCGCCCAACATCATTGCCAATGTTATACTCCAGCGACGTATCATTGATTTGCTGCCGTCCTGTAGAAAACCGGCAATCGCCGTCAAATCTGGGCCTGCGAATCCTGGCGCCGGCTTGGTCAGGCCTCAATCAGTGCCCATACACGGTCGAGTGCATCCTTTGTCTTGCGCAGTGCCGGGTCGTTGTCCATCTTGCGAAGCCCCTGGTCGAACGGCTCGCACTCAACGGGACCGTCGTAACCGATCTTAACCAGGGCGTTGATGAAACCCTTCATGTCGATCACTCCGCTGGTGACGGGTAGTTGGCGCCGATTGTCCATTTGCTCATCGACGTCGATTCCGGACGGTGCGTCATTGACATGGACGTGGACGACATCCTTGCTGGATAGTTGCAGCAACTCCTCGATAGTCCCATGCGAGGTATACCAGTGCCAGCTATCCAGCAGAAGCCCCACGTTGCCTGTCCCAATTGCCTCGGCCAGCTCCATCATTTCGACCTGCGTGCAGATAAACGCAAAGCGGCTGCGCGCCCGGGATGTTCTGGGTCCGACGAATTCCAGGCCCAGACTTATGTCGTGATCTTTGAGTATCTTTGCCACTTCGCGAAAGCGTTT
>LJTR01000227.1 GCA_001303465.1 Phycisphaerae bacterium SG8_4 | reverse complement strand
TTTGATGTATCATAAGCAAGACAAAAGAGTTAGCAAAAACTTATACTGAAAGGATCACACCCGTGAGGTCACAGGTTCGAGTCCTGTATCGCCCATTAGGCGAGACAGAGACCGAACCTCCAGGGGGTTTGGGGGATGGCATCCCCCGAGTCTTCGGGGTAACAGGAGCAAACGAAGTGAGCGACGCCAGAGGGGCGGAGCCCTATGGGGAGCGTCAGCGACAGGTTCTAGCCCGCAGGGCGGAGTCCTGTATCGCCCATTCATATCCTCCGTATTTAAAACCACTTACGCTGCTCCCAAAAACCGCACTGGTGGCATAATGAATCTGGAGTATAATTAAACGACTCAGTAATACGCTTTTCTTGAGGCGGCTATAATTGCTTGGGCTTGGGCTTGGTGTTCAAAATTGGAGGCCAGACCATGAGATTTGTGTCAAACGTTAAGATCGTTGTGGTACTCATCCTGATCTTCACAGCGTCACCTTGTCTATCTGCTCTCATCTCGGTGCTCTCACTGAATTCTTGCTCCTCTGCCAAAGGCTTGAGTCCGAAAGCTCCTTCGGTCCGGTCCGAAAAGAACTACCAGGGCGACGTCACCGATGTCCGGGTGGTCCGGCGCATAGAATCACGCCCTGACGCGTGGCGATTGTGGCAGCCATCCATCGCACAGTGGAAGCGCAGACATCTGGTGGTGGCATTTGGTGCCATGATCCACGGCAAGAAGGACATGGGCGATGTCCTCGTCAGTTCGTCCAAGGACGATGGCGACACCTGGGGGCAACCCTTGACCATCTTCGACCACAATCGATGGCAAGGGGCCATCCAGTTCGCCTATGCCAATCCAGTGCTGTTCAAGCCGGCAAACCAGGACGTGCTCTGGTGCTTCGCCATGCGCTGCCCCATCGTCCACAAGAACAGCGAGGATTCTCAACTCGCCGGCGCCTTCAGCGCGGACGGCGGGTACACGTGGACGACGGTGGAACTGGCCGTGCACTACGCCGGCCCACTCATCCTCAACGGAGGCGTTCAGCCCACCGAGATCCGGAGTCGGCCGTGCTTTCTGCTGCCCGCGCACCGCAATTCCCTGCAGAAGGATCCGCTCGGTTCGCGCGAACACTTCGTTCTGAGCAGTACCAGTCTATTGGATTGGAAACTCGAGGCCTTCGTCCCCCAGCCGGAAAGCGGCAGGATCTTTCTCCACGAGGGCAATATTGCCCCTTGGGGTGCACCAGGAGAACTGAAGATCGTGATGCGCACCGCCAACTACGACGACACAAATCTCACCACTGATCCACCGCTGGCTTATTCCAGCCTCAGCCGTGACGGCGGCCATACCTGGACGCCAGCGCAGCCGGAACCTGCACTTCACAACGCAAAGTCCAAGGGTTTCTTCGGGCGAGCGGAAAGCGGCATGCACATTTACGTGTATAACGACGGCCCTGCCCAGCGGGACATCGCGCCGGGATTCCCCCATGGCGGCAGGACGTCCCTGCGATACAAGATCAGACCGGTTGGCGGCACCTGGAGCCAGGAAAGGACCTTCTTTGATGCCGGCATCAAGAACTCCTACCCCACGCTCATCGAAGTGGCACAAGGAGACTTCCGCGCCGTGTGGGACAGCGGCACGTCCGAGACGCCGCGTACGCACATCCACTTCGGCAAGTTGAGGATCGAACCATGACGCCCGCCACGCTTGGCCAGCGTTTGATCGCCACGGATACGTCAGGACGTCACTATATGAGGCCCAGTCAATTCTGCACACGGAAAGACTATGCGTTCTAGAAAAAACATCCTGCAGTGGTTTGTTTGTGCTGTTGCGTTTCTGCTGGCGGGTACCTGCGCCTGGGGTACGTCAGAAAACAGACCGAACGTGCTGTTTATATGCACGGACGACCTGAACGATTGGGTAGGCTGCCTGGGCGGACGCTCGGATATCAAAACGCCAAACATAGACCGCCTGGCGCAGCGGGGCGTTTTATTCACCAATGCCCATTGCCCGGCGCCGCTTTGCAGTCCTTGTCGAACGGCGATCATGACAGGACTGCGTCCGAGCACTACGGGCATCCACAATAACAACGCCGTCTGGGCTAAGAAGATTCCGGACTGGGTGACACTGCCGCGGCATTTCAAGAACAACGGTTACCACGTGGCGGGAGCAGGCAAGATCTACCATCACACGCCAAAGGGATTCAATCCCAGGGATCAATGGCACGAGTATTTCGATCTGATACCGGATCAGGGAACACAGGCCGCACATGTGAAGCATCTCGGACTCGACCGGGAGTACTTCTCCGACATGCCCGAGCATCCGAATGGCAGCTGGGACTGGGGACCGTTCCAGAAGGACGATTACGAAATGGGCGACGGCCGGGCCGTGAAGTGGGCCATTGATTTGCTCCGGAGAAAGCAGGATAAACCGTTCTTTTTGGCCGTTGGACTGTTTCAACCACACCTTCCATTCTACGCACCTGCCAAGTATTTCGACCGATATCCTGCAGAGACCGTCGCTCTTCCGGCTGCTCCTCAAGACGACCTGGACGACCTTCCGCCCGCCGCGGCCAAGATTGCTCAGGCGGGAAGGGACAAGCGTTTCAAGATGGTGGTCGAGTGTGGAGAGCTGCGCCCGGCCGTGAGGGGATATCTCTCGAGCATCTCGCACGCCGACACACTGGTCGGTGGACTGTTGAAGGCCCTCGACGAAAGCCCCTACGCCGACAACACGATCATCGTGTTCTGGTCCGACCACGGGTATCACTTTGGTGAGAAGCAGCGGATGGCCAAACGCTCGCTCTGGGAGAGGGCCACCCGCGTTCCCCTGATCATGGTCGCGCCCGGGATCACGAAACCGGGCGGAAGGTGTTCCCGGCCGGTCGACTTGATGGCCCTTTACCCGACACTGGTGGACCTCTGCGGGCTCCCGCCGCGAAAGAAGATCGAAGGAGATAATATCACTGCTTTGCTCCGAGACCCGGATGCTCAATGGGACCGGGTGGCCATCACGACACACTCTCAGGGAAGCCACTCCATTCGGGACCAGCGCTGGCGTTATATTCATTACGTCAATGGTGATGAAGAATTGTACGATCATGATACTGATCCCAACGAATGGATCAACCTTGCCGAACGGCCTGAGTATGCTTCGGTAAAGAAGAAGCTCTCACGATGGCTGCCAAGAGAAGGAGATGCGAAAGATGACAATGAATAGACGCAGGTTCCTCCAAATGTCCATGGCATCGGGTATGGCCCTGGGCGCCGTGGAGGGCCTGGGCGCGGACGAGAAACGGAAACGGCCCAATATTCTGTGGATCTGCACGGACCAGCAGCGTTATGACACCATACACGCCCTGGGAAATCACCACATACGCACGCCGAACCTGGACTGGCTCGTCGCCCAAGGCGTGGCGTTTACCCACGCTCACTGCCAGTCGCCAATCTGCACACCCAGCAGAGCGAGCTTCCTTACAGGAATGTATCCGAGCACGGTTCATGCCTGCATCAACGGCAACGACCATTGGGACGAAGCGGCGCCGCTGATCACCAAGACGCTGGCCGATACTGGCTACGACTGCGCTCTGGCCGGCAAGTTCCATCTTTCGTCGGCCATGGCCCACGAACCGGAGCTGCGTCCGAAGGACGACGGCTATCGCCGTTTCTGGTACAGCCACGCCCCGCACCAGGGCATCGGCAAGGGTAACCAGTATACGGATTGGCTAACAAGTATCGGTCAGGACTACAACAAGCTGAAGAAGAAGTACGGCTATATCCCCGCCAGGTGGCATCAGACGACCTGGTGTGCCGATCGAGCTATCGAGTTCATGAAAGAAAAGCACAACGGTCCATGGCTCTGCAGCGTCAACATTTACGATCCCCACGGTCCCTTTGACCCGCCACAGGAATACCTGGATCGCTTCGACATCGACTCGTTGCCCGGACCTCTGTTCCGCGAATCCGATCTGGCGGCCCAGCAGCGCCTGGCCGGCATCATGTTTCAAAGCAAGGCAAAACGCCCGGCCTATCCCGATGCCAAGTTGACCCTCGCCAAGTACTGGGCGCAGATAGAGCTGATCGATGAGAACGTCGGCAGGATGCTCGAGTCGCTGGAAGAAACAGGCCAGCGTGAAAACACTTTGGTCATCTTCACCAGCGACCACGGCGAGATGGCAGGCGACCACGGACTCAACAAGAAGGGCTGCCGCTTCTACGAGGGGCTCGTGCGTGTACCACTGGTCTTCTGCTGGCCCGGCCGGTTCAAGGAGGGACTCCGCAGCGACGCATTGGTTGAACTGCTGGATATCGCGGCCACCCTGCTGGAACTGAACGGCCTGCCGGCGCCCAAAACCATGCACGGCAGGTCATTGCTTCCGATTCTCACCGGCCAGACCGATCCTGCACATCATCGGGATTTCGTGCGCTGCGAATACTATGAAGTATTAGAAGGTCCGCGCAGCTACGCGACCATGCTGCGGACTCGAGAGTACAAGTTGGTCAACTACCACGGCCGCGAGCCCGGCGAACTCTTCGACCTCACCAAGGATCCGCAAGAGTTCGAGAACCAGTGGGACAACCCCGCGTACGCCTCGGTGCGTTTCGATCTGATGAAAAAGAGCTTCGACGCCCTGGCCTTCAGCGTCGACATCGGGCCCGAGCGGGTGGGACGCTATTGAGAGCGTAAGGGTGGTCAAAGGAGATACTTCATGCACATACACAGATACAATGTACTGGCTGCACTGCTATTCAGTCTGGTGGCAGGAATCACTGATCCGGTCCGATGTGAGACAAGGCCACGGCCCAACATTCTCATGATCGTTTCCGAGGACAACGGCCCGGAACTTGGCTGCTACGGCGATCCTTACGCTCGCACGCCGCATCTCGATCAACTGGCGGCCAACGGTGTGCGTTTCAATCGAGCCTTCGTCACCCAGGCCGGGTGCAGCCAGTCACGGGCCAGCATCCTGACGGGATTGTATCCGCATCAGCATGGGCAGATCGGATTGGCGACGTGGGGATTCCGCATGTATCGGCCGGATACGCCGAACTTCGTGCGCAGTCTTAAGGAAGCCGGCTATCGCACCGGCATCATTGGCAAGCTGCATATCAATCCGGCCGCGGCGTTCCCCTTCGACATGCACGAGATTCCCACGAGCAACTTCGCAAGAAAGAATCTCGGAGATTACAGCAGGTATGCCGAGGCCTTCATCAACGCCGCCGACCGGCCCTTTTTGCTAAGTGTCAACTATCCTGACGCGCATGCTCCGTGGATCAAACAGATCGATGGTTTGCCACAGCAGCCTCTCGATGCAGATGCCGTCAAGGCACTGCCGTATTTCGGCATCGACACGGCGGGCCTGCGAAAGCTCAACGCCGATTACTATAACTGCCTCGGCCGACTGGATTCACTCATCGGCGAACTCCTTGCGGCCCTGCAGCGTTCCGGGAAGGCGGACAATACTTTGGTCGTCTATCTGGGAGACCACGGCGCAGACTTTTTGCGCGGCAAACGCACATCGTACGAAGGCGGCGTGCGTATCCCGCTGATCATCCGCTGGCCAGGGCGTGCCAAACCACAACAAGTTCGCGAGGAATTAGTCTCCACCGTAGATCTGATGCCTACGCTGTTAGAAGCCGCCGGAGCTAAACCCGTGGAGAATCTTCCGGGCCGTTCCCTCCTGCCCTTGCTGTTCGACAAGCCCGTCGAATGGCGGCGTTACCTTTTCACCGAGTACCACACGCACGCGGCAGAGCAGAACTTCTATCCACAGCGCACAGTGCGCAACGAACGCTACAAGCTCATCGAGAACCTAATGCCCGGCCAGGTCAATCCCGGCTACGCGTTTACAAATGACAGATTCCCTGGCGCTGGAATCGCCGACGCCATTGCCGCGGCGGCCCCGGTTGTTCGCGAGGCCTACCGCCTCATGCGCAGGCCTTCCCGCTTCGAGCTGTACGACCTGAAGGTTGATCCTTATGAGTTCAGGAATCTGGCCTCTACAACGAAACATGCCGCCACACTGGCCGAGTTACAACAACAACTCACCGGGTGGAGAGAACAGACCGAGGATCCGTTACTCAATGCCGAGAATCTCCAACGCCTGACCCAGGAGGTCAAGGGTCTCACCAAGAAGCGGGCCAAGAACTACGACTGGGGCTACCCCGACTACTTCCTTGGCAAGAAACTCCAACCCAAGACCAAGCCCAAGTCCATAACTGACAAGACAACTAAGAAAGAAACAAGGAAGAGACAAGGCCAATGAAAACCTTGACACACACATATGTGCTTCTCATAGCCCTGGTGGCGGCCCTACCCCACGTGGCCCGGGCCGCTTCAAGGGCTCAGGCCCCGACCCGGCCCAATGTACTCTTCATTGCGATAGACGATCTGCGTCCGTCGCTCGGCTGCTACGGTGAGACGCTGGCGAGATCGCCGAACATCGACCGTCTGGCAGAGACGGGCCTGCGTTTCCAGCGGGCCTACTGTCAGCAGGCGGTCTGCGGGCCGTCGCGCACCTGCCTGTTGACCGGGCTGCTCCCCGACCGCACCCGTGTCTGGCATAACCGCAACCTTTTTCGTGACACGCATCCGGACGCTGTCACCCTGCCGCAGCTCTTCAAGAACCACGGATATCACACCCAGTCACTGGGCAAGGTCTTCAGCGGACGCACGCGCGAGGATGACCCAGCCTCCTGGTCCGTGCCGTCTGTCCTTGTTGGAGAAGGCTGGAAGAGCTACGTACTGCCCGAGAACCTGCGGAGCGGCAAGCAGTCGCCCACGGAGATGGCGGATGTGCCGGATGAGGCATATCGCGACGGCCAGTTGGCGAAACTGGCCGTCGAGACGCTCGAGAACCTCAAGCAGCAGGCCCGGCCCTTCTTTCTAGCGGTCGGCTTTTTCAAGCCCCATCTGCCCTTCAATGCGCCGAAGACGTATTGGGATCCGTACGATCCGGCCGTGTTCCGGGGCCAGGCGCTGGGCGCACGTACACTCGGTGCGCCTGAGTTGGCCTATCCGGATCACCTCGAACTCGGCGGCTACCGCGGTATCCCCGAGGATGAACGGGTCTCTCCGGAACAGGCATGCCACCTGCGTCACGGCTACTATGCCTGCGTCAGTTACGTAGACGCCCAGGTCGGCAAGGTGCTCGGCGCCCTGGAGCGGCTGGGTCTCGGCGGCAACACCATTGTGGTCCTTTGGGGCGATCATGGGTATTCCCTCGGCGAGGCGGGCCACTGGTGCAAAGACACCAACTTCGAACTCGATACGCGCGTGCCGCTGATCATGCGTGTGCCCGGTGTGACAATGGCGGGCGCCGCCACCGAGGCCCTGATCGAATACGTGGACATCTACCCCACGTTGGCCGAGCTGGCGGGTCTGCCTGTTCCCGATGGTTTGGACGGTACCAGCTTAGTCCCGATCCTGCAGAACCCGCGCCGGCCCGGACGAGAGGTTGTGCTCAGCCAGTTCTCCCGGCCGTTCAAACCGAGTTTGCCCAAGGTCATGGGTTACTCCATTCGTACGGACACTCATCGCTATACGCGCT
>LJTR01000007.1 GCA_001303465.1 Phycisphaerae bacterium SG8_4 | reverse complement strand
TTCCGGACGGCTTGCTCACGGCGCGTTGGATGACCGAACATTGGTCCCTGGTGAATCCCGCTTCGGCCAGGGCGAACGTGCCCGCATCCTGATTCAGTATCCTGATCGACAGTTTCTCGCCGTTGAGAACGCCTGCACTCGCGACTCGAAACGACGCTGTCATGCTGCCGGTCTTCGCCATGAATGCTCCGTCCTGAGGTCTTCGTTTCTCGGAGATATCCATGCTCGACACCGCCTTGATGCTGTTGACAACCGCCTTACAGGTCTGGGCCTTGAGCGTTCGGACCGTTCTGAGCACACCGTCGATTCGCAGCCTGATCGTATATGTCGATTCATCCGCCGGGTCGATCAAAATGTCACTGGCTCGTTTGGCAAGAGCGTCCGCTACGACTCGTTCGGTCAGATCCAGAATATGGCGGTCCTGTCGCTTGGTGTCACCGTGGCCGTATATTTCGTTGATGCTTCTGCCCGACGAATCGAGCAGTCTTATTATCGCGCCTTTCCTGCTGTGCTGGCGCCTGGCCGAGTGCACGTCGGCGGCAGTTCTTTCGATTTGCCGTTTTACTGTCTCGATGATGCCGTCGCCGGTCCGCAAAGATTTTCTTGCCGAGTCTACTATCAGTAGCAGCAGTAAGAGGATCGGCCCGGTAAAGAGAGTGACAATGTATGCGGCCGATTTGTATCGCCTGGGAACCAGCGGGCTAAACTGGACCCGCTGTACGAAGTACAGGCATACGTACACCCAGGCCACGAGGCAAGTGAGCTTGATTGGATTGAAAGGCATTGACAATCTGAAAGATTCTCCAAGAGAATACAAGCTCACGAGTTGTTAAGTCGATCCTTTGTCACTCATTGATTATCGCGGCCGTCCTGAATTGATCGCAAGGCGGAAATCGGCTCAGAGATCATCCAGCTCGGCCAGAAAAGAATCAGAATCATCCAGTTCAAGCTCGGGGACACTGCCGGCGGCTTCTTTGGTGGCAGTCTTGGGCGTCTGCGGCTTCTTTGCGGCCGTTGCCGGCTTGCTCGCTTCGGGCGGTACCGCCTTCTTTGGTTCGCCGTCGATCTGAACCATAAACGTGAGCGGGCCAATTCTGACGTAATCGCCCGCCTTTACCTGGGCCGCATTTATGCGTTTGCCGTTGAGAAAGGTGCCGATGCGCGAGTCGAGGTCCTGGATCTTCAAACTCTCTTTGTTGGGGCTCAATTGGCAGTGTTTTCGGGAAACGACCTTCAGGGGTACACGCAGTTCGCAATCGTGACTTCGGCCTAAAACCGTAACGCCGTCCGGCAGGGGAAAAGTCGCCTGTGAGCCGTCATTCTTGAATAGAATCAAATTCGCATCCATTCCGGCTTCCTCCTGACTTTCTTACGCCGCACCAAGAGCGACTGTATTATACCAGCAAAAGGGCCGAAAGGCAACAAATAAATCTGGGCAACAAATAATATTGACAGGGCCGTCCCTTTGGGTTAGATTGGCTTGAACCTAAGCTGCGTGGAAAGTTGACAATCAAAATGTGAATATCAATATTTAGGCTTCGCCTCCGACGATGCGATTCAAAACAGCCCCGCCGAATGCGAGCTCATCAGTTTTGCATTTTGGTTTTTAATCTTTGCATTTTCTCAGAATGTGGGACAAGACGTATGGCTAAAATTACGCTGCCCGACGGGAGCACATTGGAAGTTAGTGACGGCGCGACAGCCGAGCAAATAGCTCAACAGATAGGACCGGCTCTTGCAAAGGCCGCCGTGGCAGCGAAGGTAAACGGCCGATTGACCGATTTGTCCACACCCGTGAGCGGCGATGTCGAGATTGAGATCATCACCGGCAAAGACGACGAAGGTCTTGAAATTGTGCGGCATAGTTGCGCGCATGTGATGGCTGAAGCGATATGCAGCATCTGGCCCGAGACCAAGCTCGTCTACGGTCCGGCCGTTGAGGACGGGTTTTACTATGACGTCGATCTTGACGAACCGATCAGACCAGACGATTTCGAACGCATCGAGAGTAAAATGACCGAGATCGTCAGGGCCGGCAAGCCGTTCGTCCGCAAGGAAATGACCAAGGCCGAAGCTCTGGAGAAGCTAGGGGCTGACAAATACAAAACCGACAATGTAAGCCGCGCCGACAGTGAGACCGTTAGTTTCTATTCTCAGGGGGACGGCTTCGAGGATCTTTGTCGCGGTCCGCACGTGCCCGGCACCGGGCATGTCGGCAGCTTCAAGGTTATGTCGGTCGCCGGCGCGTATTGGCACGGTGACCCCACGCAGAAAATGCTGCAGCGCGTCTACGGTACCTCCTGGCCCACAAAGAAGGAACTGGACGAGTATCTGCAGAGATTGGCCGAGGCGAAGAAACGGGACCACCGTGTTCTAGGCAAGCAACTGGATCTGTTCAGTTTCAGCGAGGCAGGCCCCGGTTTTGCTTTCATGCATCCCAAGGGAATGATTATCTGGAATTCCATAGTGGACTTTTGGCGGAGCGTTCATGACAAGTACGAATACGAGGAGATCCGCACGCCAATAATTCTCAACGAGCAACTCTGGCACAGGAGTGGGCATTGGGACAACTACAAAGAGAATATGTACTTCACAAACTTCGACAACGCCGACTACGCAATCAAACCGATGAATTGTCCCGGCGGATGTCTCGTCTACAAGACAAGACAGCATTCATATCGCGAGTTTCCGCTGCGTGTCGCCGAGCTTGGTCTGGTCCACCGGCACGAAGCCAGTGGTGTCATGCACGGGCTGTTCAGGGTCAGGCAGTTCACCCAGGACGATGCGCACATCTTCTGCACGCCCGAGCAGATTGAAGCCGAGATAGTCGGAGTAATTGAGCTGACCTTCGAAATATATCAGGCCTTCGGATTTGAAGATTTCCATATAGAGCTGTCGACGAAGCCCGATAAGCACATAGGCTCGGATGAAATTTGGCAAACGGCAACAAACGCCCTCCAGGACGCCCTCAAGCACAAGAATATCAATTACAAAATCAACGAGGGCGACGGGGCATTTTATGGGCCCAAGATTGATTTTCATGTCAGGGATTGCCTAAAGAGGTCCTGGCAGCTTGGCACCATTCAACTGGATTTTTCCATGCCGGAGCGTTTCGGCCTGGTTTACACCGACAAAGACAACACGGAAAAGATCCCCGTAATGATCCACCGGGCTGTGCTGGGTTCTTTCGAACGTTTTATCGGGATTCTCATAGAACACTACGGCGCGAATTTCCCGCTCTGGCTTTCCCCCCAGCAGGCAAGGGTGCTGCCGATCAGCGAAAAAAGCAATGATTACGGCACCGCGGTCCAGGCCAGGCTCAGAGAGGCGCAATTGCGCTGCAGTTGCGATTTCTCGAATGAGAAGATCAATGCGAAGATCGCCAGGGCCCACGGCGAAAAGCTGCCCTACATGCTCGTGGTCGGTCCTAAGGAGGCCGAATCCGGTACGGTCAATGTGAGGATACGAGGGGTCAAGCAGTGCAAGGCCATGGCGGTCGATGAGTTTGTGAAAATGGCGCGGGCCAAAATTGCCGACAAAGAAACGGACTTGCCATTTTAGCTTTTGGGCGTATGATTGGCGGTTGTCAAAGATCTTGAGGATTGTAAGATGATGATTTATTGTTTTGCAGAAAGGCAAGGTGGTGCACAATAAGTAAACAAGAGTTGAGGATAAATGGGCGGATCAAGGCAAGAATGGTCCGGCTGATCGATGAGGAGAACGAGCAGTGTGGAATATTGGACACGCGTGAGGCGCTGGACAGAGCGCGCGAGGCCGGCCTGGATCTTGTCGAGGTGGCGCCTACGAGCGACCCACCCGTTTGTCGAATAATGGATTACGGCAAGTGGTTGTATGAACAAAAGCGCAAGACGCGCGAAGCGCAGAAGAAGCACCATCGCCACAGTGCAACGCTCAAAGAGATCAGGCTCAGGCCAGAAACCGACAAGCACGATTTGGAGATGAAGCTCAAGCGAGGGCGCGAGTTTCTTGAAAAGGGTCACAAACTCCAGTTCACAATGTTCTTCCGTGGACGACAGATGCTGCACCGGGACCGTGGCTTCGCCGTGCTGGAGGAGATCACCGAATCGCTGCGGGATTTGGCCAAAATCGAGCGACCTGCCAGAATGGCTCACAGACGCATGACCTTGCTTCTAGTACCAAAATAGCACGGCTGTCACTTGGCATTTCTTGCTCATCCCGACTGTCATGGCGCGTCGGCTACTTCGGCGCCGATAACGGCGAAGTTAACACTTGACGATTGGCCCGCCTGGTCGACGCAGCGCAGTTCATATTGGCCGGCAGGCAACGTCAGGTTCTTAATTGCATCAATCCGGGTCAGCTTTCCGTTTAGAAACCATGTGATCCCCTCGGCGCGGTTGGTCTGCGTGTGAACGATGGCTGATCCATTCAGGCAAATGAACGTCTCGCCGGCCGCCGGCTCGGTTATCCTTAGACGTTGATTCAATTCGCGTGGTGGTGGCAGCGGCCTCCGGACCCGGATCGGGGCTGTCGGCGGTGGGTCGATGTATGTCCGAAGGTTTGACAAGTCGAACAACTCAGCCAGCAGAGGTTCTGCCGCTTCGGCGCCAACGTAGGCTGGCCGTCCTGTGCCACGAAAGCGCCCAACCCACACGCCAATCGCGTATCGACGGTTGTGTCCTACGGCCCATGCATCCCTTCTGCCTGAGCTGGTTCCGGTCTTCCACATGAACCACCGAACGTCTTGGGCCGGCACAGTCTCCATACCCCTCGGGCGACGTTGGCGGCAGGACAGTATTTCGCTGATTGCACGGCATACCTCCGGGGCCAGGGCGCGGACTTGGGCCGCGGTCTCGTCCGGGAATATCCGCAGGTATCTTCGAACGCCGTCTCGTCCGAGCGTCGCGTAAGCATTCGTCAAATCCAACAGATTCGCTTCGATTGCCCCCACGGCCAGGGCCAGTCCGCCACGTCTTTGCGCATCGCCAGGCAGAGGTATCCCGACTGCTTCCAGTATGCCGCAGCATCTGGCCAATCCGACCGCCTCAGCTATGAGCACGGCGGGGACATTGAGTGATCGCTGCAATGCCTCGGCAGCGGCGAGCTGACCGGTGAAGGCTCGATCGAAGTTTAGCGGCGCCCATCCGCCGCGCGATATGGGTATGTCGTACACCGTTGATTCACCATTGAGCCGGCTCGTCTCGAACGCTGCGGCGTAAATAAAGGGTTTTAGTGTCGAGCCGGGACTGCGTTTGGCGAGCGCACCGTTGACAAGACCGTCCGCCGGGTCAGCGCTGTCGCCTGAGCCAATCATGGCTACGATCGCAGATTCGGCAATGTCAATCACTACGACAGCAAGTTCGGTGTCTTTGGGTAATCGGCGAAGATGTTCCTGGGCCAGGCGCTCAACCTGCTTCTGGATTTCCAGGTCAATGGTAGTGCGACCTCCCGTGGGACGACGTTTCAATGCGAACCATGCGGCGTGAGATGCCCTCTGAATCCGTGGCCCGGGATGTATCTCGATGCGGTGTGCATTGGCGTGTTTCAGCTGGAGTTCTGTAATCATTCCTGCCTCGAGCATGCGACGCAGGACAATATGCCGGCGTTTCATGGCCGCTTCGAGATACCGGTCAGGCCGGTATCTGCTTGGAGACTGCGGAAGGCCGGCGATAAGAGCGGCCTGCCCGAGTGAGAGATCCTTTGCGCCTCTTGCGAAGTATCTCAATGAGGCTGCTTCAACACCTCTGAGATTGCCGCCGTAGGGCGCGGTATTCAGGTAGAGTTCGAGGATATCATCCTTGCTCATGAGCCGATTCAATTGGAGTGCTCGAAAGGACTCTATAATCTTGGCCTTCGGTGTGCGGGGCCGATCGTCCATCATTCTGCATATCTGCATGTTCAGCGTGCTGGCGCCGGAGAGAATTCGTCCGGCTGCGACATTCTGACCGGCCGCCCGCACAACCGCAAGCGGATCTACTCCGAAGTGGCGGTAAAAACGTTCATCCTCGACGGCAATTGTTGCCTTCTTCAACCAGGGTGACATCTGATCCAGGCCGACCGGATGGCGCCATTGATCGTCGGAGCCGACGATACTCAGCAGCGGTCTGTCGTTAACGTCGGAGATGACAGGGCTGACGGTCCACTTTTCGAGGCGCTCGGCGGGAAACGGAAGTGACAGCCAAGTCAAGACGAACACTCCGGCACACAGAACGGTCACCAGGGCCGTGATCTTAAGGGTAAGTTTCAACCGTTCAGCAACCTCTGTTCTTTTCTTGAGTATCATGAGCACTTATTCTTCCTTGGTTTGCAGATCTTGGCGGCTGAGAATGGTCAGTTGTCCCTCCGGGCCCAACGAGGCCACGGCAGGTTCGTACATGCACGACGCCTGGATGGGCGGCATAGCGAACTCGCCTGAGGTGGTTACGCGCAGGGCGTACTCGAAGGTTTTCTCGTCCTTCGTCGCTGTACAGAACAGTACGACGCGGTCGTCGAGGAATTCCACATGGTCGGGCATGTCGGGTTGTGGGCCGTGCGAAGCGGCCGAGGTGGCCAGCCGCGGATTCACGACTTCCATCCCTCCCGGCAAGGCATCGACGATGGCAATATTGCCAACGACAACGCCTGGTGTGCTCACAGTGGTTTTCACACGTACAAGGTCACCCACGGACAGCTTGTTGGGATCGATAGGATTACCGTGGCGGTCTATCCAGTCTCGCCTGACATGCAGCCCCCGGTCAAAAGGTTTGACCAGCCCTTTTCTCGCCAGACCTTCGCTCAGGGCAACCAAGTACACTGTCCCAATACCATCGGAGCAGATATCAGCCGGTTCGGAGATGTTTTCAAACGTGTGTGAGACCGGGCTGTTATGGTCGAATGTCGCAACTTCACGGCCTGCTAGTTTGAAAGTCCCGGAGAAGTCCTGTTCTTCTTTGATGGTGATCGCCTGGTAGCGAGACAACGCTGCGATAGCCGCGGCGTTGTTCAGCGTGCTGCCCCATCTACATCGTTGTCTCGCCTGATCTAGCCGGCGCGCAAGGAGAGCAACCGCCGGATTCTCGGGTTCAATCTCCAGCAGCACTGACAGCAGTACCGCCTGCTGGCGGACGGGTGAAGTCAATCTGCCGCTGGTCGTGGTCTCGCCGAGATTTTGCGGCAGTTGTTCGGGAATCAGAGCAAGGGCGCTGTCTTTGTCGCCGGCGGCGTAAAAGGCCGCGGCCAGATGCGATACTGCGGCCAGATCGAGCTGGTCTTTCTGTTCGGCCAGGCGCGCCATCCAACCGTGAGGGGGCTCTCCAAAGACAGAGAGGACTCGACATATCAGGGCCTTGGTGTTGAGATTTGGACTGTCGTTTCCAGTCGTCTTGAGACGTTGCTCGAGGTACTTGGTCAGTTCGCGCGTGAATTGAGAGTCTATTTCGAAGCCGGCGTTTTTGGCTTCCAGCAGACAGGAGGCAGCGTAGGCCGTCCCCCAGAGATCGGCAGTCGATCCACCCGGCCAGTAGCTCAGGCCCCCCGAGCGAGTCTGCATGGACCATAGACGAGCGATGCCGGCCCTTACCATCAAGTCAATCATCTCGCTGCGGTCGTCTCCAAGCACCTCAGACGCATACAGAAGTGAGAATAGCTGGCTGCTGGTCTGCTCGAGGCAGCCGTATGGATAGCTAATAAGTTCTTCCAGAACCGGGCCAAGCTGGACGCTCGGACGCGAGCTAACCGATACTGTCATTCGAGCCGTCCCAGCGACAAGTGAGTCTGGCGGTTGGATGCGAAATTGTTCGCCCGCACGGATGGCTCTTACTTGGACCTCACTGTGCAAAGCTGAGGCCGGCCTGGCACTGAATGTTGCGCGGCTGCGGGCAGTCAGTCGTTCAGCAGCAGTTCCAAGTTCCAGGGCCTCGACCGTGACCAGGACAGGGCCAGTATTTGTTGCCCTGGCCCTCAGCACAACTGTGGCCGGTTGGCCGGGATTCACCGGCACATTATCCGCAGCTTCATCGGCTATCACTTCGAGAGGTCCGCTGATCGAGGCCTTCACCTGGACGGCCAGAGGGCGCTGCGTTGAGTTGAACAGCTTAACGGGGACCTCGAACTGATCCTCAGGCGCAACAAAGCGCGGCCAGGTCGTCTCGACAATCAGAGGTGATGTAAGGGTCATCGCCTGTTCGGCACTACCGTAACGGTCATGGTCGACGGCCACCGCCATCAGGCGCATCTGGCCGATCAGGTCAGGTAGCTTGAACTCCACACTCACTTGGCCATTCGCATCTACGCCGATTGCCTCACGCCATACGACAGCCGCTTGGCGATGCCTGGCGCCAACGGGATTGCGGCGGAGAGAATCGAGCTCAAAATCGCCGGCTCCTATACGAGCTGTTCCTGCCGGTCGTTTGTAGTCCGGGAGCAGGCGCAGGAAGACATCTGCCGTGGAGACGCCGGGCCTGCGCGGTCCCAGGAAGAATTCATGCAGATCGGGCGTTTCATAGTATGTAGTCAGGAGTATTCCCTCATCGACAGCCCAGAGGTGCACCAATGTCGGACGGTTCGGATCAGTGGGCAAACCAGCGTCGACGGTTACCCGGATGGTTTCGCCGGGCTCGGCATTTGCCGGCGCGGTGATCTTGAGGGCCAGCTCTTGGCTGGTGTGGTTCAGCAGTACCCTGGTCATACCCATGGCCCGATGCGGCAGCCAGTTCTCCTGGTGTCGATCAACTGCTCGAAGAACGGTTGCCGTCAGAAACACTGCTCCTCGCAGATCCTCAGACAGAGGGACCTGGAGTTCTGCGGTGTTGTTCTGGATTGTGCCGGTATGCACGGCTACTACACTGTCATTCTCGACCGTGAGCAGAAATCTGCCGCCGATCGGGCTGCGAACCAGCACCTTGGCCGTCTGACCGGGGACATACTTGTCTCTGTCGGTCACTATCTCAAGGCGTTCCGGCTGATTCATAGGCACCGCCTGTGGCCCGGCGGAATATTCTGATGCGTAGAATTCCAGAGATGATGAACTCTTGGCCTGCCCGTCCGTCAGTATGATGCGGTAGATGCCCGGCTCGGAGCAGATGATCTCGAAGTTGCCTTCTGCACCGTCGGCTGCCACGACCTGCTCGCTGGCGATGTCACTGGTTCTCTCGGTAGACTTCCAGACACGGCGGTTGTTGACAAGGCGCAGCGCCGTGTCGTAATGCACCCGCACAAAACGCATCCTCAATTCGCCTTGAGGGGCGGGCTCATCATTTCCCGTCAGTCGCACCCAGTTTACCTCCAGAGGTTTGCCGACAGGTACCACCTGGCCTGACGGCAGGCGAATGCCGATATGCCGGTCCAGGTTATCGAGTATCGCCGACGCATTAGCCGAGACCGAGCGTCCGCCCGGCTCGGTTACCGTTGCTGAGAGCCGCATGCGATAAAGCCCGGCCGTGACTGGCTCAGGCAACGGGATTCGCAGCTCGGCGCGACCCTCTTTGTCCAGTTCGCTTTTGACATCCGGAAGTGAAATCGCGCGTTGGTCGGTCTTGAGGCCAAACGTATAATCGCCGCATCTCTTCGACTGATACCGGATCGGCCCGAGGGTTCCTGTGACAGCCACCGGGATGTTGCAGGCGGGTGCGTCCCACAAGTACCGGCCGCTCACCGTCAGCGACGGCGGTGTATCGGGGCCGAATCGCTGAGTCCCCGGCTCGGCCTTGACCTCCATGCGGACCGGCATGAAACATTCGACTAGCGTCTGTGTGCTGCCGAGGACTTCATCAGAGCCGGCTAAGCAAGCGCGAAACCTGTATGGGCCGGTCTGGCAATCGCTACGAGTGACGAATTCGGCGTGGAAAACACCCTGATCTGTTTCCAAAGGCTTGGCGATCAGTTCCTTGACCTGTCGGCCGTCGGGTCGGACAACCGCTATCGCCAACGGGAATGGCGGCGGGACGTCGCCGGCTCTTCCGCGTATGACGGCTGTAACGTGAATGACGTCTCCGGGTCTATAGACTCCCCGCTCGGTGTACAACATGACTTCGTAGTTTCTTGCATAAGGTCGGCCGGACTGAGGAACATCGTCGATTACCCACTGGTTATCCTCAGGTTGTATATAGCTGAGGTCTCCATCTTTCTGAGCCGTGATGACCCACATCTTGCCGTCCGGGTGGTTACCTGCGAAGCTCAGTCTGGCGATGCCGTTGCCGTCGGTTTTCGCAGACGACAGAGTCTGATTATTGAAACTCAGGGCCTTGACCTGAACGTCCGCTACCGGCTCTCCAGTCCGTAGCGAGGGTACCCAGACCAATGAACCGTCACGCTCGGCCTTGGTAGTCATGGCCAGATCCGTTATGGTCAAGAGTGCCTGGCTGCTGGTCCATCTTGTGTTTGTCGCGTTGGCGCTGATGCGATATATCCCGGCGGGTATCGGCAACAGATCCCGAAGATCAAGCGTCAGCTTCTGCGGTTTGTTGGCGGGCAGATCCAGCTCAATCTCTTTGGCTGCCATCAGGCGTGAGGTCTTTTCCATGTAGTAAGGGTCGTGCAGATGAGATATGAGGTTATTGGCATGTACGCGCCACGCTCTTAGATCCAGGCCTTCTACATTTACAGCTTTGATGTCCAACTCCAGGTTCCCGAGAGGAGATAGGATGCCTTTTCGGTAGACAAACTGCAAGCTCGGCCGGTATTCGGGTATGTGAACCGATATGGATTTGTCTTCTCCGAGTGTTTTGTTGTCCTCGGACAAGAGCATGCCGGGCACCGCGATGGTGTAACGCCCGCCCGCCTTGAACTTGCCGGTAATTGTGAGATTTCGGCTGCTCCGATAAACATTCAGTTCTTCGACAGAAGGTTCGACCCTGACTTGCGGCAGTTCCTGTTCTGCTTTGAGTTCGTGGCTGAATCTCAGATTCACCGAGGCTATCTCCTCCATTGTCGGTCTGGTAGTATGGGTGTTGAGCAGTGAAAAGTCAGGGGGGATCTCATGAGAGCAGGTTAGCCGCCGGCCGAGTCCTAGTTCAGCGCCGAAGCCTGCGAGCTGTTCATCCAGAACCATTTCGAATCGGTTCGACTGCGGCCGGCGGAAACGCAGTACAAGATCCTGCTGTGGGCTTTTGGTTAAGCAGACCGGCTCACCGAGTTTTGCCCTGGTCTTGTCGTCGTAGAAGCTCACGTGACGCAGAAGATCTCCCGGATCCACTGGCTGGTTGAATACGACGCGAAAGGTGACGTCTTGGTTATCAAAGGCGGCCAGCTCGGATCTGTCCAGTTCCAGCGATCTGGTTTTAAATTCGAATTCGTTGTCGCCTTCCAGAACCCTTCCCGTTTTGTGCTCAAGCTCTTGCGTGGAGCTGATCCGAAAGACCCGGCCGGCGGGCAACCGCTCAGCGAGCATGTAATCGAGTTTGTCGGGCGCCGACCATATCCACTGGCCCGGCCATTCAGGGCTAAGTTTGAAGACTTCCGCCTTCTCAACCTCTCCTACAACTGCGGGCTGGACCATCTGGCGGTCAAAGGTCAGCGACAACCGGTCGGCCGCATTCGCGTCGGGCAATGCAGCTAGCGACAAGACGCGCGCGGTAGGTTCAGGGGTCTTGGTCAGCTCGTGACGAATCAGGCATAGACCGACAATGTTGATTGTCGCCAGCAGACTCGTTAAGGCGACATACTTTCTTGAGATCTTTCGCATTACAGGCTCCTTGAATATACCCTTGAAGGGTAGTAGACTCCCGAGGGCGAAACCATAACCTGTTATTGTGAACCCACTTACCCGCACAAGAACGAGAATTTTCTATCGGGAACACTGGTCAAGCAGTCCGAATCGGCGCTCTGTTGTTGCCATAGGTTTGAGAGAATGAACCCTCAAATCTTGCCCCCTGTGTCTTGGGCGTCTCCTGTACCGAATGGATGTGCCCAAGTGGGAGGTTAGTATCCCAGGTAGAACATCAAAGGTTCGAGACTTGCCGGTGTTTCCTACGAGGAAAAACTGTTTGCTCGTATTGTTTCTATCGGCATCGCCTGATCGATAGCTGCAAATTTTGCAGAGGATTTTCCAGGGTGCCTTTTCTTCGACGACAGTCAGCCGGCTCAGTGCTCTTCGTGAGGCACCTCCAGCTTGACCGAGACGTTCTCTGGCTCAGCGGAACACTCTATCGTGTAGGCAGTTGGTTTGGTCAGCCACTTCTCGGCGCTCTTTAGCTGGCCGCCGATTCGATAGGTGTGCACGGTTTTGATTTGATTTCGCAGCTTACGGTTCGCCAGCAAGTGAAGGCATGCACGGATGGTATTTAGGCCGGTGTTGGCAGTGTATTTGACATAAACTGTGTCGGCCGGCTCGGACAGGACGACATCCTGATCCCAGTTGTACCGCCAGTGATTCACCCACGTGGGTACCTGGGATTCATAGATTTCCGTGAAGCCTTCCGGGCGATCAACCGCATAGGCTATGCGGTTGTCAGTGTTCTTCGCTTGCTCACGCTGATGCGTACGGAAGGTGGCTCCGACAGTGAACCACGATATTCTTGCAGCCGGCGGCGCGGACAATCGAAGGATGATTTCGCCGCGTATGCGGCTCGTATGGCGGTTGGGATCATAATCGTCCGGCATATCCAGAACGTATTTCTTCAGGTCTTCGGGATTGGCCGTGTTTGGGTTAATGAGCATGGGAATGGTTTGGCGATTGTAGCGGTCGCCCGTTGAATATTGGAAAGTCGTTTTGCCCTTCTTGAGGGCCGGCAGGCTGGTTGGGGCAACCTGAACCCAGGTCTTGAGGCTGAATAGATCAATGGCGGTTGAACCTGCGGGCCCCGATGTCTTGAGCTTAAGAAGGTAGCCGTATGTGCCCCTGACGATGGACGTCAGATCGATTGCAGCGATATTGTGGGGCTGGATTTTCTCGACTTGCTGCCACGACAGGCCGTGGTCGAGCGATATCAGAACCTCAAGCCGTATCGGACCTCTCACAATCGCTACCGAAGCGTCTGTGTCGTCGTTCGGATCGTCGAGATCGTTGACCTGAGGAACGATGATATATGGTGTGAAGACTTCGAAAGTGACTTCGGCATCGCCGTCACGCACAATTTGCAGGCCCTGTTCTGCCGGCTGCAGGTTCGTAACCTCATAGCAGCCATCCTCGAAATCCGTGTAGGTCCTGGTAAGTATGGGCCGGTAACAAAACAGTCCATTGCCATGATTCCACCGTGTGAACTCACGGTGGTTTGGCTTGGGTCCTCGGGGGTATTGTTCGATGAGGTTTCTGATCCATTTGGTCTTGGCATAGATCGGCAGGTGGTGCCATCGCCCGCCCTGGGGAGTCCAGAAGCGGGTGAATGACTCGCCGCTTCGCAGATAGAAATCCATGGTGTGACCGGCCTGGAACCACCGATAGTAGTTGTGGACGCGGCTGTCTTTGTAGATATCGAAAAGTCTGGCCTTGTCCGGGTCTTTAGGAAAAAAGGGCTCAATTGTTGAGTCCGGATTGACCCAAAGGCTGCGATTGACCTTGGCTTCGGCAAGACTTGCGACTATTCCGTCGGGTCGCAACAATGCCCCTCTGACATCGACATCCAGGTAGTGCCAACTGTTGTCGTACCAGAGCTCGGTGGCACAGTGATTCCATGCTTCAAGGCCAAATGAGCGGCCCTGTGTGAAACCGACGCCCTGGAATACGCCGTCTGTCACCGGGCCGAAGATGCCGCAGTAGGCCATGTTGTAACTGTTCAGTATCTTCAGTGGATCGCGCACTGTGGCATATTCATCGAAAGGATCGGGACCCTCGAGGATTTCGTTGAAGTGGTACAAACCTGTCTCATAATCGCACAGGTACCGCCAGATTGCTAGCGCCAGCTCGTTGCCCGTTTTGTCCTTCCATCGGTGAAACTGCCGGAAGCGCCCGAGGTCTGTTGTATCGGCTATGTGGTTACTGGTCAGTCGGATACAGCTCACGCGGGCAGCAGCAGTCGGAGGTATCATCAAACACAAGAAAGTAACAATTGTGGAACTGAGACTAAGTGAAAGTCTTATTTTCATCTCTGCAGCCCTTCGGAACCAGTCGTGAATCCTGCGACACACATTATATATAGGCGAGGCTGTGACGACAACAGGGTTGCAGGAGAGTTCACCATCGTCCCAGCAATGACGTTATTGATCGTATCAGGTGTCAGCTTGTCATGGCCATGGCACGGCTGTTGCGAGAATTCTGCGAGAGCAACAGACTTGTTGTCCGATTACCCCTAAAATTGCTCGTGTGGTTGAAGAATCCCATTTCAGATGATTTCCGGGGGTTGCGAGTCTCACAGGCTTCCATTACGATACCTTACTTGCAAACCAAGTCATTCTGAACCGAGGCGCCTATGAAGATCGTCAATGAAGTACTACTGGTAGCATTGCTGTTTCCGACGGCTGCCGTGTCGGCCGCTCCGGCCCCGAACATCGTCCTGATCATTTCTGATGACCAAGGGTGGACAGACTACGGCTTCATGGGGCACCCAGACATTCGGACGCCTCACATCGACAAGCTCTCCGAAGAAGGCGTTCTCTTTACGCGGGGGTATGTACCGACCGCGCTGTGCCGGCCGTCGCTGATGACCCTGGTGACGGGGCATTACGCCCACCGCCATGGGGTTACCGGCAATGATCCCTCGCCCAAGTATGCGGACAGAGATTCACCGCTCTACCGCCAGAGGCGTGCTGTGTTGATCGCAAAGATCGACCGGTTCGATACCTTGCCCGAACTGCTGGCGGAGCGTGGATATCTGAGCCACCAAAGCGGGAAATGGTGGGAAGGGAACTTTAAGCGCGGGGGCTTCACCCATGGGATGACCCGGGGCTTTCCGCAGCCGGCGGGACGACACGGAGATGACGGCCTGAGAATTGGCCGAGAGGGGCTCGCACATGTCCAGAGGTTCGTGGACATGGCTGTCGCAAAGGACAAACCCTTCTTCCTCTGGTATGCGCCGTTCCTACCGCACACACCACACACGCCGCCGAAGCGGCTCTTGAGTAAATACCAGAAGGAAGGACGACCCACGCCGATCGCGCGCTACTATGCCATGTGCGAGTGGTTCGATGAAACCTGCGGTGCCTTGCTGGACTACCTGGAGAAGAAAGGTGTTCGCGACAAGACGCTGATTGTGTATGTAACCGACAATGGCTGGATCCAGGACCCCAAGAGAGGCGGCTATGCTGCACGCTCCAAACAAACACCTTACGAGGGAGGTGTTCGTACTCCCATCGTCTTCTCGTGGCCGAAGGTGCTCAAGCCTGCTCGCCGTGATGAGATCGTCAGTAGCGTTGATCTCGTTCCTACGATTCTCGCAGCAGCCGGGGCACGCACACCAAAAGGGCTACCCGGTCTCGACCTTCTGCCGAATCTCACGGACGGTACGCGAATCACACGCAGCGCCATATTCGGGGAGGGCTTTGCCCATGACATTGCCGACATCGATAATCCAGAAGCCTCGCTACTCTATCGCTGGTGTATCGAAGGTCCGTGGAAACTCATATTGACCTACGACGGCGAAGTGAATCGGTACCGGTCCACTCACCCTCGAACGGAAAAACGGCCACAGCTGTTCAACCTCATAAAGGATCCGCACGAGAAGACCAATGTGGCGGGAGACTACCCTGCGCAAGTCTTGCGTTTGGCCGAGAAGATCGCAGCCTGGTATCCCCTGAAGGAGCGGAAGACTCTTACCTCCTTCGAGTAGGTCGCAGAGCTGGCAATAGATTAGCTGTCAGACTTTCAGAGTCTGGCATGACAGCTTCAGAGAGTGGGTCCTTCATTTTTGCATCGTACCGCCACGAAGAGTTCAAAGTAGTGTACCGCTTAGAGCGTGTTTCGCGAAAGCCCCGGCGCCGTCGCTTCGGTACACGAAGGCTGGCCAGCTATCATCCCCATAAAGGATGGCGATTTACTCCATTTGTGTGTATGAAATACAAGGGAGTGTCTTTGCCCTGCCGCTGAAAGGACTTGTGCGGGCGCCCCGTCATTGTCGGACTGTGCACCCTGTTTTGACATCGAATGGTTTGCAGTGGTCTTGTCTACCGTCGACCACAGAACGGACCTTCTCAGTATCCCAGACAAAGGCGCGAAAAATACCCTGCGTCATCAGGTGACCTCGGCTGACACCGCAAGAGTTGTGCCACATCCTGACACCATCAAACCCCTTCCCGAAGTACACCATAGTCTGTACAATGCTGCCGTCGCAAGAACACGGTATCTTTGCCGGTCTTGCTCGAATGTATGACGTTGTGAATTGGGGAATCGCATATGTTTATCCATGAGACCCGTATCCGGCTTCACCATACCGACGCGGCCGGTGTCGTTTTCTATGGTAATGTCTTCAAGCTGGCTCAGGATTGCTTCGAGGCTTTCTTCGACGAGCACATGCCGCTGGCGTCGATTATCCACTCTGGTGATTTATCGATTCCCATTGTCCACGCCAGGGCGGACTATCGCCACCCCATGCGGCTTTCCGACAGGATCACCATTGAGATGGCACTTGGCAAACGCGGGTCGCAGAGTTTCGAGCTGCGTTACCAAATTAAGAATCCCGCCGGGACGCTTTGCGCTGATGTGTTCACCACGCACGCGGCCATCAACAAGAATACCTCGGCTGCCACCTCCATTTCAGAAGCTCTCGGCGATATTCTGACGCGTCTGTGACAGGTATCGCCAGCCTTGAATTAGCCGCTGCGGTGTTTGTGCCCCAGTTTCACATCTTGCGGTCCGCATCGCCAATGAGTTTCGCTGCTTGACTGGTCAACTTCTGCCGGTCAGACTTGCCCAATGCACCCAACTGGCCGGGCCATTGCAGAAAGGCTACTGGAATCTTGAATGACTCCAGATGCTCGGCGGTCCATTGACGGAGGGCGTCAGGGTCGAGTTTATGCCCATCCTGCACTCTAACGAATGCTACCGGACGTGAGCCCATGTCCCCTTGTTCGACCCCAACGACGATCGCTCGTTCGATGCCCTCGGCGTTGGCCAGTAAGCATTCTATTTCCTCGGGATAGATATTCTCGCCGCCGGAGATGAACATGGAGTCTTTGCGGCCTCGGACGTAAAGGAAACCCTCATGGTCTATGGTCCCGACATCGCGACTGCGAAACCAGCCGTCTTCATCTACGCCGGGTCGGATATCTCCATGTTCGATGTATCCATCGAGTATTGTTTGGCCGCGGATAAGAATTTCGCCGTCGTCGGCTATGCGGAGTTGCCGATGCTGCAGGATGCGGCCGCTCGTACCCGGGCGATCCCCCAATTGGCCTTTGCCCGTTGTGGCTACCTGAGAAGCTGCTTCTGTAGATCCATATGTTGTGCGTATTGGCAGCTCTAACTGCAGGGCGCGGTCAATAAGGGCTTTTGGCGTGGCTGAGCCACCTACTAGTATCGCCTCCATCGCTTTGAGACGTTCAATGCAGGCCCGGTCGTCCAGCAGATGCGATAATTGGACGGGAACGAGCGACAGATGAGTCGCCTCTGTCTTAAGTATGGCGTCTTGCAGTGGTTGATTGGTTTTGGGGAAGATCAAACCGGCGCCGTGGATGAATGCTCGGATCAGGACTGAGAGCCCGCTAACATGATACATAGGCAGTGACATCAGCCAATAGTGCCCCCGCTCGAAGGCAATGTTTGTGTCCGAGCCGAGCGCGCTGTGATAGTGCCGTGAGAGCCGATGCAGGACACCTCGCGGCTGCCCTGCCGTGCCCGACGTCATAATGATGGTTGCTTCGTTGTTCAGATCCGCATCGATTTGGCCGAGCGTTACGTTGCTGACGTCGCCTTTGAACGCCCCGGTGAACGTTTCGAGTGGTTCGATGCGTTGCGGCAACGATACGTTGCTGAAGCTTTGAGATGCGAGTAGGATGTTGCACCGTGTGTCAGTGATGACATCGTGAATGCGTGCGGCCGGGTAGCGCGTGCTAACCGGTACGACTACCGCTCCGATTCGCAGGCAGGCTCCGATCAGAACTGCGAACGCCGGGCTGTTATCGCTGAGGACACCCACATGGTTGCCCTGAGTGATACCCGCTGCCTCCAGGGCCAAGGCTGTGTGATCAATCTGCTCGGCGAACGTACGCACTAGACGATTATCTCCTCAAGCAATTCGTGTCGCACTCTGAACGGGCCGATGCTCATCCGACCGTTGCGAACTACCGGTGCGGAGGCCACGTCTTCGCGGAGAAATTTCAGTGTGTCTAGGCCTTGGGCGATGTCGGTCAGTCCCATGCGGACGGCCATTGCCGCGTATGTCCTGACGGCCAGCGCGGTTTCGAAACAACTGCTGAGTACGGCTCGGATGCCGCGCTTGCCGGCGGCGTCGATCCATCTTGTCGTCCGGGATAGCCCGCCGAGTGTGGATGGCTTTAGAATTACGGCGGCCACGCCGTCGGGAATTGCCAGCTCAGAGGGTTCGATGCCTGTGAGCGTTTCGTCCAGGGCCATTGGCATGCCCGCCTCCCGGATGAACGCTTTGTGGTCGGCCGGGTCGGCTACGGGCTCTTCGATATACTCGATTGCCTCGGGGCCGACTTGCCGGCAGAATCTCAGGGCTTCATCCAGTGTCCAGGCTCGATTCGCATCCAAGCGGAGCTGCATTCTATCAGCCACTTCACCACGGATTCGGCCGATTGTGTCTGTATCACGGTCCAAATCGGTGCGGCCAACCTTGATCTTGACGGTCGTATAGCCCGCAGCGGACAACCGCCGAGCCTGTTCGCAAGCGTCTGTGTCGGCAGTTACGAGACCACATATTGCGATATCGGCATTGCTCATGTCGTTTGCGCTCAAATTCATCAATGCCATCTCCAGGCCGCATCTTACGCTCGGCATGAGGCCCTGCAGTGCTTCATCGCATTGGCTCGGCTGCGTTGGTTCGTTGATGGACCAATCGATAGTTGTCACTCTATCCTTCACGGCTGACAGTTGCACAATTATGTCGTCGAGGTTTTCGGCGTGCAGCCCCGGAAGTGGGGCAATCTCTCCGCAGCCAATCCGGCCTGATGCATTCTGCAGTGTTATGATCAGGCCCTCGCGGTGGGTCGATGTCACGTTGCCGACGACGATGGGTCTGGCGAGAGGTAGTCGATAGCGATGAAAGCGGCAGGCCGTCATTTTCATAGCAGCCACCCCACACTGAACAGGACGCTGTAAATCAGCAGAAGTAGCCCGGTCTGTGCCAGTGTCCGGTTCAGGATTTCCGGCCTGGCTTCGGTCAGCACTGCTCGCACAGGTTTGTAGGCGGCGGCCAAGGTGAGCAGTGAGAGATTCGCCCAGAAGTGTCCCCAGTGAGCCAGCGTCAGGCCCAGCGCAATGGCACACGCTCCAAGAAGGCATGCGATGTACTCGACTTTACCGAATCGACGACCGAAGCGAACGACGAGCGTTCGCTTGCCCGTCCGGCTATCTGTGTGATAGTCGCGAAAGTTGTTGACCGTCAGGATGGCCGTTGAGATTAGGCCGGGGGCCAGCCCCGCGATAATTGCCGTCGGTGTGATCTGGCCGGTCTGCAGATAGTATGTGCCGCCGACCGATACAGGGCCGAAGAATACCAACACGAACAGGTCACCAAATCCGAGATAGCCGAGAGGAAAGGGACCGGCTGTATACAGTACACCACATGCAATTGATACGATTCCGATGACCGCGATCGGCCAACCGCCTTTGTAGATCAGATAGCATCCCATCAGGGCTGCGGCGGCGAATGTTGCGATAAACGCTGCTTTCATCTGTCTCGGCGACACCAGGCCGGCGGCGGTGGCCCGTGTCGGTCCGACGCGGTCGGTGGTATCGATGCCTTTGACGAAATCGTAGTAATCGTTGGCATAGTTGGTTCCAACCTGGATCAGAATTGCGCAGGTGAGCGTCGCGGCCGTTACAAGCCAGTTGATCCCGGCGTCTGTGTGAGCGATAGCAGTTCCCATGATTACAGGGGCCGCTGCCGCCCACAGGGTCTTGGGCCGGGCGCTTAACAACAATGCTTTGATCGTAGGGCTCATGGGAATCAGCAGCTAATGTGCCTGTGGCAGAAGTTCCGGCTATCGAAAGTTCGAGAAATCAGGCTTGCGTTTCTCGACGAATGCGTCACGTCCTTCCTGGGCTTCGGGAGTTTGATAGAACAGCATCGTCGTCAGGCCTGCCAGCTCCTGAAGCCCGGCCTGTCCGTCGCAGTCGGCGTTGAATGCGGCTTTGAGGCAGCGGATCGCGATTGGAGACTTAGCAAGAATCTCTCTACACCAGGTTACCGTCTCGGCTTCGAGTTGGGCCAAGGGAACGACTGCGTTGACGAGGCCCATCGCAAGCGCCTCCTGTGCGCTGTACTCTCGACACAGATACCATATCTCGCGGGCACGCTTCTGGCCGACCATACGGGCCAAGTAGCTTGCCCCAAAACCACCGTCGAATGAGCCGACCTTCGGACCGGTCTGGCCGAAGACTGCATTGTCTGCCGCGATGGTCAGGTCGCAAACGACATGCAGGACATGTCCGCCACCGATTGCGTAACCTGCGACCATTGCGATCACGACCTTCGAGCATCGGCGGATCTGTCGCTGGAGTTCCAGCACGTTCAGGCTCTCGCCACCGCCTGCGTCGCGATATCCGGCATGGCCCCGGATCTTCTGGTCGCCACCGGAACAAAATGCCTTCTCTCCCTCGCCCGTCAACACGATTACGCCGATGTTGTTGTCTTGTTCAGCCATTCGCATCGCTTCAGACATCTCCCGGATGGTCTCCGGTCGAAAAGCATTGCGAACCTCGGGCCGATTGATCGTGATCTTAGCGATGCCCTCAAAAATCTCGTATCGGATATCCGTGAATGTTCCGGCGGTTGTCCATTCTATTCCTGCCATCAACTGTTCTCCTTCAACGCCTCGATGATCGCCATCTTCATATTCTTACGCAACTTCAAATTTACCTTTCGGTCTGTCTCCACCTCGATCACTGCTGATGTGCCGGCCGCGACAGTCTCGGAGTAGGCCTTAATGAAAGCTTGCTTTGTTATTGTGTGTCGGTACGTTACCCCGAATGTCTCGCAGGCTCCGGCGAATGAGTAGTCGTGCGGTGTGACGAAGTACTCTTCGAACACGTCCTCGTGGCGGGATATGCCCAAGAAATCGAAGATGCCTCCGCCGTGATTGTTGATCGTTATCACAATCACAGGCTGTGCTGAGCGTCCGACGATGCCCAGCGAATTGATGTCGTGGATCAACGCCACGTCGCCAACGACGGCTGTAACGGCTGCATCCAGTCCTGCAGCGAATCCGCACGCCGAGGCCACGATGCCGTCAATGCCGCTGATGCCGCGATTGGCGTCGACCATGACCATTCTTGTCGCGGCGTCACTGTAAAGATCCATGTCACGGATCGGCATACTGTTTGAAACAAACAGACCGGTGGCTTCGGCGATTGTGCGCGACAGATGTCTTGCTACAAATGCTTCGGTCAGGGCCGGCTCAGCGTTCACGTGCTCTTCGATGATCGCCTGTGCTGTCGATGCCTTGTTCTGGTAGAATTCCGCCAGTGCTCCATTCTCGCGCGGCTCAATGCTATCGGCCAGGGCTCTGCAGAAGCTTGCTATGTCGGCCTGCACATGGTGTGTCACCGCGTGGATCGGGTCATAGCGGTCAGGGTCGTTCTTAACCACTATGTATGATTTGGGTCGATTTCTGTCGAGGAATTGGCCGAGACGTTTCGATGTCGTTCGTCCGCCTATGTGTAACACGACGTCGGCTCTGGCATGTTCATCGAACTGCTCGTCGAGCAATTGCGGGTCGTAGTGACGAATCAGATTCGTCCCGCATCCACTCAGGCGAAGGCCTGATGTGATGTCGGCGTAGACGGGCCAGGCGAGCTTTTCGGCCAGACGTTTGGCAGTTTGTTGCTGATTGCTATCGCGCAAACCACCAATGACGATTAATCCTCGTTGGGTTGTACCAACCAGATCGGTTATTGACTGCATGACTGCCTTATCGGTTGCTGCTGTCGCAGTCTCATAGGTTGTGAAAGGGCAACTCGATTCTCGCCACATTCTGATTCTTGATTCAGACTGTGCATCATAGCGGAAGTTCGTCGGCTCAAGAGGCTCGCGGAACCGACAATTCAGATGCACTGGTCCAGGATGGGTGCCCACACATCGGGACACTGCTTGATCGATTGTTGTGAGAACTGCCTCTGGGATTACTGTCCGAGATGGACTCGGCATGTCGAACGTCCAGCGTACGTAGCGTCCGAACATGGAGGCCTGATTGAGAGTTTGATTGGCTCCTGTGTCGGTCAATTCGGTGGGGCGGTCAGCTGTCAGAGCCAGCAACGGGACCTTATCCACCGATGCTTCGGCGACTGCAGGCATCAGGTTCGCCACGCCTGTACCGCTGGTTGTTATCACTGCGGCAGGGCGATTGGTCGATCGTGCGTAGCCCAGTGCATAGAACGCCGCACCTCGTTCATCGTAGAACATTGTTGTGCGAGCCCGAGGATTACGTGCTGCGGCGGCTACCAAAGGCGTGGACCGGGATCCCGGACAGATGCAGAATGTCTCCACTCGGCAGCGCACGAGTTCCTCTATCATCAGTTGTGCCTGGACTGTATTAAGCTCGTCAGTCATGGAATCGTTACTGTTTTCGCCGCTCACGCCAGCGCCTCGATAAAGTGCTGCATCTTGGCCTCAGTCTCAGCCCATTCGGATGCGGCGTCAGAGGCTTTTACGATGCCGGCGCCGGCGTAGAGAGTCAACGTTGCCGCATCGATCACGCAGGAACGAATACCGACCGTAAACTCATCGGCGTCCTGTCCTAACCAGCCAACTGGTCCTGCGTACCACTGTCGAGCATGATGTTCGATCTCTCGGATCTGCTCCACGGCTGCCTGCTGAGGATATCCACCGACTGCCGCGGTCGGGTGAAGTGCTTCAATAATCTGAGCTGTGTCGACGCCGTCCTTGAGATGTCCTTTGAATCGACTGACGAAATGCTGCACGTGACTGAGTTTAAGCACCTCCCGCTCACTGAGCACGTGATGCCGGCTGCAGATATGCTCCAATTTCGAAAGGATACCGTCGAAGACATATCGATGTTCATCGGCTTCTTTTGCCGAGTCCAGCAGTTCGGTCCGCAGGGCTTCGGTTTCCTTCCTGGTCTTGCCCACGCCGCATGTGCCGGCCAGAGCTTCCGTATAGATATCACGTCCGGACCGGCGATACAAACATTCCGGACTGCTGCCGGCAAAGGATCGCCGGCCGAACTCGAAACAGAAATTGTATGACCCGTCCCCGCTTTTCTGCAGTCGCGCCAGCAGTGCTCCGGCTTCAAGCGGCTGCGACATCGTCAGTTCGCTCTTTCGCGATAGGACGATTTTGCCGATGCTCTGTCGCTGCATCGTTGCTCTGGTCTGTTCGACCATTGTGGTCCATTGATCGCGTCGAGGCGTGTCTGTTCGACTCAGCACCCGACCTACTGTTCGGTTTTGTGCTTCGCCCCCCGATGCTCTTAAGGCGTCATCTGCCAAGGTCTGGAGTTGGGTCTCGAATGGCCCGGCATCGGCGACTTGTGTAGCAGCCAGCGTTATCCGCGGGCCACATCGTCTCAGTTCTACGGCAGGGATGAAGAATGCGAATCGTCCGAAGCCTTTCATTGATGGGCGCTCATCGTGTGGGTCAAAGCACATCCCACCGTAGTATCTCAGACCAGCGGGGCCACGATCCAAGGCGTTTCGAATGGCTGTCAGGGCCTCTGAGGCCGTTGTGTGTTGCGTCTCATCGATGCGGATGGTTGTTCCGAAGCCGGCGACTTCCTCTCGGCCATCGCGGCTGGCCCAGTAGAAGCGTTCGCCACTGGCCTGCCGGGAGAACCAGTCCAGCACCGATACACCCGATATCTCCACTTCAGCGCGCAATACGGGCAGGTCGGGCTGTGCACATTCGTGCGCCGCCGCCCGGGAATCGTCGCGGATACCGCATGTGGATAGACGGTCTTTCATGTAAGGCGAATTCTACACGGACCGTACCGTACATGCAAGGATCTGCACATGGCCGAATGGCACAGGTTTGTGGACCTGATCCATCGTATTGCACGAGGTTACCTGCTCATGCTCTGGTGGTTCGCCACCGAGCTGTGAACGTTGGCGCGAATCGTCAGGTGATGTACAAACACTTCGTAGTAAACTAAGATCCCTCCGGCATCTGACGGCTGACTTCATATCTCCATAATGTCAGCACTCGTGAGTTTCCGCAAAGGCGGACGTTCCCCACCCGCCATCAAGCCCAAAAAATGAGCGTTGTTCAATTTGTCGGGCCAGGAATCGGCCTTGTTGTCCGATTACCCTCGAGGATCCGGTCTGGAGCTGCATCCGGGTACATTTCCTATGGGCAACAGCTTGTTACGCCTTCAGGGGCGGTATCTCGATCCCCAGATGATTCTCCAATTTGTCCCTCAGTCCTCGCGCCACTTTCGGTAAATCCCGAAGGAC
>LJTR01000226.1 GCA_001303465.1 Phycisphaerae bacterium SG8_4 | reverse complement strand
AATCGCCGAGTTGGCGGATTATCGACACATCCAGGCCGCAAAATGAATGGGACTCGCCCAACCGGGGTACGCGCACCGCTGCGTTTGAGAGTATTGCACCGGCGTCGGGCAAGCTTACTATAGCCGTTCTGTTCACGCCGGGAACCTGCCAAGACTCTGCTGCCGAGACGCTCAACATCCGGCCGCTTGAGACCTGGGGCCGGTGAGATGACGGTCATGCTCAAATCGGGGCCCATACCAAACGAGTCAGCATAGGCCCCGAATTCACACAAATCCTGCTCTCAGTCTGGCCCGAGAGCAGTTCCGGTTTCTATGGCGTGGCCGGCGGATACAACCGGATATCATCGATAAACATCTGGCCGGCCCCACCTGCTGCCGTTGTGTCGCCACGAGTGCCGAACCCGATCCCTATGCTCGTAACGTTGGTCAGGTCCATGCCAAGGCTGGTCAACTCCTGCAATGGGATCACCCATTCGGTCCACCCCTCTATCTGCACGGCGGCGGGATCCGTGTGATAGACTACCGCCGTGTCGTTGAGAACCACGTACATCGGCTCAGGGGCGTTGGTCGGAAGACCTCTGAACCACAGCGACAGGTTCGCCACACCTTCTCGCGTCCAGTCTCGGCCGGTCGTCAGCGTCAGCGTCGCCTCAGAGAACATGAAGATGTTGTTGTATGACAACGGCATCGCCTGGCCGCCGCCGTGAACGTTCGTGCGCTCGGTGTAGGGAGGAAGCCCGTTGCCAGCCAAGGCACCGTTGGTCGTCGTGCCGTAACCGTCGCTCCATGCCTCAAATATCCTGTGGCTCGCCGGATCGGGCGGGTCTATATCATTGTAGCTCTCAAAATCATCCACAGTAACAAATTCGCCGACGGTAAAGCTCCAGAGGTTGCCTTTATGTATAGTAACACCGTCAACCTCGACCTCATCGATCCGCCAGTAATAGGTCTTACCCCATTCAAGTGGAGCCTCAGGAAGGGTATATGTAGTAGCATCCAGAGCTTGCTGGCCTCGATAGATCTCAGCCGTTGAGGTAGTGGCATCTTCGACAGCGGCTTGATCAGTGCCAAAGTACACATCGTGCTTATCAGCCGTATCTCCTTGTATCCAGCTAAGAGTAGGAATATCCCTGACATCCGTGGCACGATTGGCTGGCCTGGGACTCCTGGCTCTGAGCGGCAACGAGAACGCACCCTGCGGAATGATCTGCCTTGGTTGGTATGGACTCAGCCAGGACGGGCTATTCCAGTATAGCTTCGCATACGCCTGGTTAGTATTCACGTAGTACTCCATTACTATGCCGCATTTCTGCCCCGCAACAAGGTTAATCGTCCCGATCCATTCAACACCCGACTGTTCTCCCCATTTGTCAAACAGCAGCTGGCCGTCTACCCACAGGCGCACCCAATCGTTACAACTGGCAGTGAAGGTCCAGTCCGAGGTGAACGGCACCTCCAACTCTCCGGTCCAGCGTGCCGAGAAGTCATCGGCCGGAACCTGCGGGTCCGGCGAACCGGCGCCCCAGTCAAAGTTGATTCCAGGATCAGTACGGGCAAGTGAAAGAGTCTTAAAATCCCCTTTGTAGTATTCTCCTTTGAGTCCGCTGTCAGCGCGCCTGGTGGTAAAGCTCCAGACATCACCCTTGTGCGTCTCAGAGCCGTCAAACTCATCAACCCTCCAGTAATAGACCTTCTCGAATCCAAGTGGGCCGTCAGGTTTGTAGGTTGTCTCTATCTGAGACGGAGCCCCAGTGGCATTGTTCACATCGTCAAAATTCTCGCCGAAATAGACAGAGTGCATGACCCCACCCCGACCTGAGCTCCAGCTAAGCGCAGCATTTGGATCGATCCATTTGGCGTCATCAGACGGGTCAGGCTGCCAGGCTGTCTGGGGGCGAAGCAAAAAGCTCCAGATATTGCCCTTCCACGGACTGTTGGGATCGGCCGCATTCACCCCATCTATCCGCCAGTAGTATGTAGCACCCCAGACAAGATCGGTAACAGTGAACTGCGCTTCAGTCAAACTGCCTTTAAACGTATCACCAGTGCCATCGTTTACGTCCTCAAAACTCTCGCCGAAGTACACATTGTTTGAGACCGCGTATGCTCCAGGCACCCATAAAAGGTCCGTTACTTGAGCATCAAGCTCAGCGCCATTTGTCGGCCAGGGATGAGAGGCCTTTTCTGTTGGTAAACCGTCAGATACCATCAAATCCTTTATCTCATCCTGCGATAGCGCCCGCGTGTACAAATAGAGCTCGTCCATAATGCCGGTGAAGGGCCTTGCGTTGTCAATATTGTATCCCACGCGAGCACCTGTCCCCCAGTCGGCGATAAGTTGGCCAGGAGATACATCTATCGATTCACAAACTTCCCCGTTGATATACAAGACTCCTTTGCCGGTCACACTGTCGTAGGTTCCTGCATAATGGATCCATTCATCCCATCCATGTGAACCCACATTGTTCAAATTAAAGATTGTTGTACCGCCCGGCGAACGGAGGAGCCATCTAAAGGTTTCGTTATCATTAATCTGAGGGTGAATCACCCATGTGTTGTCAGATGCTCTGCAACTGATTATGGCGTGGTGCTGACCAGTTTTACGACATTCTACCCAGGCGGCGAGCGTAATTGCAGACTTTGGAATATCTTCAGCAGGATATGTGGAGCTGTCCAGATCGAGATAACTATAGCCTGTCGGCCCCCATATTCCCTGGAATTCGGCAGCTCCAAACCACTTGATGCCGCTGGGAGCTCCCGAGACGTCGCCGTTTACGGTGCCATGGTGGCCTCTCCCCGATTCGTCGGGGACGATCAAGCCTACTTCATCATAGGAGTAGTATATAACCAGATTCGGATCCTTGGGAATATCAGCAAAAGTGCTATCGGCCAAGCCCAACACTAGCAAGAAAGAAAAGACCGAACAGATCGTTTGTCTACACATAATAGTCCTCCTTAGAAATAGATGGTTGATTCTACCTTCACTACACTTTATCTCTACATGACTTACCGATATAGCCTGATGTCGTCAAAGTACATCTTTCCTGTGCCGCCGGCGGCGGGGCTATCCTTTGTGCCGACCCCAATGGTCATGGTGTCGACATTGGCAAGGTCCACTCCCTGGTCGGCAAAGAGTGTCAAGTCGATAGCCCACTGGGTCCATCCAGCCATCTGCGTTGCACTGGCGCTGTCATGATAGACCACGGCGGTGCCGTTTAGGGCGACGAACATCTGTTCAGCAGCGTTAGCCGCATCCCCGCGGACCCACAGTGACAGCTTCGTCACACCTTCAGTGGTCCAGTCACGTGGATAGACTAACGTCAGGGTAGCTTCCGATGTCTTGCCGTCATTGTCATAGACGTACGGCATCGACTGGGCGCCACCGTGTACGATCTTCTGCTCGGCATAGGGCGGCATGTCGTTACCGACGAGAGCCCCGTTCGTAGTGGTGCCGAAGCCGTCTATCCACTTGTCAAAAATCCTGTTGGTCCCCGATTCGTCGGGAAGCGGATCGATGTCATCATAGGATTCAAAATCGTCTACGACGATGAAATCGGCGGTCGCGAAGGTCCAGACGAGACCCTTGATGGTGCCGGTCGGGTAGACCTCATCCACGCGCCAGGCATAGCTGCTGTCCCACGCGAGTCCTCCGGGATCATAGCTCTCGGCGCCGAGCGCCCTGGGACCTATGTATTCGGGTGAGGCTGTAGTGGCGTTTCGTACAGCATCGGCATCGGTGCCGAAGTACAGTTCGTGCGAGGCGGCGTTGTCGGCCGCCGTCCAGCCAAGCGTTTCGATCATCTGCACGTCCACGGCGCCGTTGGCCGGCTGCGGATTGCCCACTGCGCCCGGTGTCGTGAAGCCCCAGACGTCACCTTTATGCGTTTCCGTGGCGTCAAACTCATCGACGCGCCAGTAGTAGACCTTCTCCGATTCAAGTGGGCCCGGCGTGAAGATTGTAGTGCCCTGTTGAGCGCCGCCCGTGGCGCTCTCCACTTCGTCGAAGGCATCGCCAAAATACACGGTGTGCAATTTCGCGGCGAAACCTGCCGTCCAGCTGAAGGCGGCGTTCGGGTCGACAAATTCGGCACCGTCAGCCGGGTCTGGATGGTAGGCAGTCTTGGGCGGAACCGAGAAGCTCCACACCGGGCCTATCCACGGACTGTTGGGATCCGCATCGTTGACTTCATCGATTCGCCAGTAGTAGGTAGTACCCGGGACAAGACCGTCGGGATAGGGAAATCCGGGAAAGCCGACCACTAAGTAAGTCACAGTCTGATTGCCCTGGAATGTCTCGGCTGCGCCTTGGCTCACAAGGTCGAAATCATCGCCGAAGTATACATCGTGTGAGACTGCAAAGTCTCCCGGCGACCAGCTAACGTTCGCCCACACGTCCGGATAGATTTCACCGTCAGCCGGCGTGGGGCTGAGGGCAAACGCATACGCCTCACCCTGCATGGCCTTTTCAATCTCGGCCTGCGACAGCGCCCGGCCGAACAGCCAGAACATGTCCATGAGTCCCGTGAAAGGTCTTGCATTGTCGATGTTATAGCCCACGCGGGCCCCCAGGCCCCAATCTCCGGCTATGTCCGGAGCATTCGTGATGTCCTGCTCCTGGATCACTTCCCCGTTGATATAGAGGATCGCCTTGCCGGATGCCTTGTCATATGTGCCTGCAAAGTGCAGCCACTCATCCCATGTCACAGAACCTGCGCGCATATCGAATATTGTTGTCCCGCCGCTGGTGCGGAGCAGCCATCGGAATTGGCCGTTGCTGCGGGCCTCGGGGTGAACCAGCCAGGTCGAGTCGGCTGCTCTGGCATTGAATATGGCGTGATCTCCACCTGTGTTCTCACATTTTATCCATGCGGCGAGCGTCATGCCGGATGTTGGAATGTGTTCGGGGGCAACGCTCGGGCCGTCCAGATCGAGGAAGCTGCCGCTCGTGAATTTGGCGGCTCCATTCCGCACGCCGTCAGGGACTGCCGTGATGTCGCCGTTGACGACGCCGTCGTAGCCGTTGCCGGATTGGTCGACGACGATATCGCTGACCTCATCGAAGGAATAGTAAATGACAAGGGACGGGTCGCCGAGAAGGTCGGCCGCTGTGTCATCAGCCAGACCCATCACCAACAAGAGAGCAAAGACAGAACAGATCGTTTTTCTACGCATGACAGTCCTCCTTACGAAAAGATGGTTGATGATGATTCTACCTTCACTGAGCTTTCGTCCGTATGCAACCTGGACGATTATTTGCGAGTTGGTGCCACCTCCTTCCTTCAAGAATAGTCATCCGTGCAGATAAAGAATTCTATCTCCAAAACCCGCCGGCATCATGATCTCAGCCGTATCCTGCCAAAGGCTCTGAAGAAAAATCTGAGAAACTCCTTGCCGGCAGGCTGAACACCCACGGACACTGCCTTTACTATGTTTACCAGATCAGGCACCGGTACGTCAAGGGAAATCAGCGAATCATGGCGGAATTCACTCTACGGCAGATCTTCTTCAGAAATCGTGCTAATCGGTGTCTGAGCACATAACTTAACTTGAAGGCCGATGCAGGATGAGATATCGTACGTATACAGCAGATTTGGAATCGAGTGCGTGTTTCGTCGGCATAATGTGCATAAGGAGAAGGAATATGAGGAAGACTGTATGCGTCATTTGCCTGCTTGGGCTCTTGCTGCAAACCGGATATGCGGCCGGGCAGAAGCGGTACGAGGCGAACTGGGAGTCTATCGACGCCCGGGCGACGCCGCAGTGGTTTACGGACGCCAAGTTCGGTGTTTTCATTTGCTGGGGACTTTATTCGGTCCCGGCCTGGACGCCCAGGGGCAAGTACGCCGAGTGGTATCAATACTGGCTCCGGGAAAAGTCGTTCGAGGCCAAGGTGTACGATTTCCACGTCAGCACGTACGGCGAGGATTTCGAGTTCAAGGACTTTGCGCCCATGTTCAAGGCCGAGCTGTGGGATCCGGACCAATGGGCCGAGCTGATTGACAAGGCCGGGGCCAGGTACATTGTGCTCACCACCAAACATCACTCCGGCTACACGCTGTGGCCCAGCCGCCATGCCGAGCAGACTTATGGCGAAAACTACAACCCCGCGAAGGTCGGCCCCAGGCGGGACATTGTGGGCGATCTCACCTCGGCCATGCGCAAAAAGAACATCAAGGTCGGGCTCTACTACTCTCTCTACGAATGGTATCACCCCCTCTGGCAGAGTGACAGGGAGCGCTTCGTAGCCGAGCACATGTTCGGCCAGTTCAAGGACCTTGTCACGCGCTATCGCCCTGACATAGTCTGGGCGGACGGCGAATGGGAGATGGGCCCTGAGCAGTGGCAGAGTACTGAGCTGCTGGCCTGGCTCTTCAACAACGCGCCCAATGAGAAAGACCTTATAGTAAACGACCGCTGGGGCAAAGGGACCAGGCACAGGCACGGCGGATTCTACACGACCGAATACGGCTCCGGAATGGACGACGACGCGCACCCGTGGGAGGAGAATCGCGGCATGGGTTTCTCCTACGGTTACAATCGTGCCGAGAACCTCGAGGACTATCGATCCGCTCGCGAGCTGGTCCTCATGCTGATCGACGTTGTCAGCCGCGGCGGCAATCTCTGCCTGGATATTGGCCCGAGCGCCGACGGCAGGATCCCCGTGATCATGCAGGAGCGCCTGCTGCAAATCGGCCAGTGGCTCGAAACCAACGGCGAGGCCATCTATGGCACCCGCATGTGGAAGACGCCTTGCCAGTGGAGCGCTGGCAAAGTCCCCGAGACCGAGAGGAAAGAATACATGTCCAAGTTCAACATCCTGGAACAGACTGTCGCTGCGCCTGAGGGACAGGCCTTCAAGGAGGTCCTGTTCACGTTCAAGGATGGCAGCCTCTATGCGATCACTCCAAGGTGGCCCGGCAACAAGCTGATCCTAAAGGATTTAGCGCCGCCCGCTGATACAGAGGTGACCTTCCTGGAATCGGGCCAGGTGCTCACCTGGCGCGCCGACGGTGGCAATCTGGTCATAACAATCCCAGAGTTCGACCCCAACCGAATGAAGAGCCGCTACGCGTACGTATTCAAGCTCAGCAACATGAGTCTTTCAGCGGACTAGACATAACCTATCGATACAACCGAATGTCATCGAAGTACATCACGCCCGTGCCCCCGGTGGCAACCGGGGCGTTTTGCGTACCGATGCCGATAGTGATCGAGTCGACGTTCGTAAGGTTCACGCCGAATCCGCCAAAGGCGGACAGGTCGATGACCCACTCAGTCCAGCCTTCTATCTGTGTCGCGCTCGGGTCGTCGTGGTATATAACCGCCGTTCCACTGAGTGCGACATATACGCGATCGGCCGCGTTGGCCGCACTACCGTTCATCCAGAGGCTGAGCTTCGTCACGCCTTCCTCGGTCCAGTCTCTGGGCCAGACGAGCGTCAAAGTCGCCTCTGAGGTCTTGCCGGCGTTGTCGTAAGCATAGTTCATCGACATAGTTCATCGACTGGGCGCCGCTGTGGACGATCGTCCTTTCCGCATAGGGCGGCAGATCATTGCCGACCAGAGCGCCGTTTGTCAGCGTCCCAAAGCCGTCAATCCACTTATCGAAGATCCTGTTGAGGCCCGGTTCACCGGGAGCAGGATCGATGTCATCATAGGACTCGAAATCATCGACAACGAGGAAAGCGCCAGTTGCAAAACTCCAGACCGCTCCTGTCCATGGACTGTCGGGATTGGCGTCGTTGACCTCGTCCACACGCCAGTAGTAAGTGCTGTCCCAGGAAAGCCTGCCAGCGTCCAGGCCCTCGC
>LJTR01000225.1 GCA_001303465.1 Phycisphaerae bacterium SG8_4 | reverse complement strand
GGACTTGAATTGCCAATGATGCTTTCTCATGCTACTTTACCTTTCTGTCCATAGAGTCTCGTTGAGACGCTGCTGTCTTTAGGCCAGAGTCTCCCAATCGATCTGGACCTTCTTGAGGGCATAGCCGATCTCACGCATGTAATCGCCATAGCAACTCATCCAGTGGAAGCCCGGCATCCGCTCGGCGAGTTTCAGATCGTCGCAGGTGTAGCGGATATCGATCTGCGAACGGCAGATGTCCATAAACGGTGCCTCGATAATATCGCCCAACAGGCCGACCCATCGCTCGGACTTGAAGTCGGGTATGATATTAGTCACGGTTTGACCTTTTCGCATCTCGACCTTGGGCGCAGCGCCGTAGTCCGACTCGAAATGCGTCATGATCCGCACCGGTTCCAGCTCCTTGCCGTTCATTTTTCGCGGAGCGGTACAATGAGCCAGGGTGATTATGCCATCGTGCGGATAGGTCGGGTCGTTTAGGAACATTGGCCTACCGGATATGTTGACCATCAGAACGCCCGATGGAATCACAACGAAATCAGACTCACAAAACGCCATGTACCCGGCGTCGTTCAGCAGGCACAGCGTCATGCAGGCCGAGGTCTCGGCAAGCGGCATTATCGTCCCCATGCAGCCGTTGATAGTAATCGCTTGACATTGCTCCTTCTTCATCAGCCCGCGGAAGACCTGTTCCAGGAGGAATGCGTTGTCGAGAAACTCTCGCTTTGTTTCCAGTGTGTTGCCGGGGGCCTTGAGATACGCCCCGGCGCGTTGGCGTGCGCGTCGGAGAGCCGCGTCGTCAGCTCTGGCCTCCTTGATCAGCTCGCCCAGATCTTTGTACGGCACGGTTTTCATCTCGAACTTCCATTTGTTCTCGACCAGCTTGGGCACGACGCCTCTCGGCTGCGCCCAGGCGCCGGGTCCGCCGATAGCGAGTATCTTAGTTCCCATCGTATTGCGCAGGCCGCAAAGGGCTCGCAGACGCCAGAGAATCTCGTCCTGTCTGTCGATCACTACATCGCCATCGTCGATTCCCTCGAGCGCCAGCTTGTCGGTGTGCTGCCGCAGGTAGCGCGGGCTGATTATCTCGTACCACAGATAGACTGGCCCCGATTTGTGACGGCAGAAGAAGATGATGTCCTTGCCGCGTTCGGCCAGTTTGGCAAATGTGTCCATGCCGCCGCCGGCGGCGTAGACGATTAATGCATCCGCTTTGCTCAGATCACTCAAGCCGGACACTTCCGAGACTCCCCTGATGGCGGCAACAGGAAGGAACTCCACGGGAAAGTCCGCTTCGTCGCTAATCTTGTCCAGTTCCTGCCGGATACGCCTTACTTCATCCTGGGCGTCCTGCTCGGTCTGGATGCCGCCCCAACTGCGCCAACTACTCTGATGGCGCCGTCGCGGTGTGCTGTATACAAGAATAGGCTTCACAACGACCGGACGCCGTCCGGGTCCAGCCTGGCCGTCCTCTTCCGCCGCCGAAACCGCCGACCATGTCAGCCCGGTCAGGGCGACCCCCAACGCCGCCGCTCCGCCGGCGCCTTGTAAAAAGCCTCTGCGAGTAATCTCGCCCGACGAATGGTCGTGTCCACACGGGCAGCAGGTACTTCGAATCTGGAATGCTTCATGGTTTTGCGTAGTCATCGGATAATCTCCTAAAAGTTTTTTCTTTGCCCGGCAAGTATACCACACGGCAACCGGTAAAAAAGCAAAAAGCCAGAATGCACAACTGCTCCGTATCGAAAATTTGCGTTCTCGCGCGGGTAAGCGGCTTTACAATAACAGGTTGTGGTTTCGCTCGCGGGAATTTACTACCCTGAAGGGTATGTTTCGCCCTTTTTCTCTTGAAAGCCTCCAGGTAAGAAGTTAGGCTTTTTCATTTGAGATGCCCACGTTTAGAGATCAAACAAGGACAGTCACATGGAAAGGAGCTTACCACATGGCCAGCACAATTACGGAGATCACCTCACGGCAGCTCGACACCGAGCAGTTCATCAATGACAAGATCAGAGACATCAAAGACACCGTTGGCGACGGAACCGCGATCAACGCCCTGTCGGGAGGTGTCGATTCATCTGCGGTCACCATGCTCGGACACCGCGCCCTCGGCGCGCAGCTAAAGACCGTCTTTGTCCAAAACGGTCTGATGCGCGAGGCCGAGGCCGAACGGGTCGTTGGCTTTTTCCAAGAGCTTGGCGTAACAGTCGAAGTGGTCGATGCACGTCAGGAGTTCTTCGCCGCCCTCAAGGGAGTCACCGACCCCGAAGAAAAACGCGAAGCCGTCACCCAGACCTTCTACAAAGACGTGTTCGGGCGTCTCGTCAAAAGCAGCGGGGCCAGGTACCTTCTGCAAGGGACAATTCTGACCGACGTGGACGAGACGGTCGCCGGTATCAAGCGGCAGCACAACGTCTTCGAGCAACTGGGCATCGACCCGCAGGAGGCCTTCGGCTACAACATAATCGAGCCACTGATTCAGCTTCGCAAAGATGGCGTCAGAAGGGTCGGCAAGGCCTTAGGGCTTCCGGCTGAGCTGTTCGAGCGAATTCCATTTCCCGGCCCGGCGCTGGCGGCTCGCGTAATTGGCGAGGTGACTGAAGAGCGTATCGAGACCGTGCGCAAGGCAACAGTTATCGTCGAGCGAACGCTCGAGGACACCGGCGCGTTTCAGTACATGGCGATCCTTCACCAGGATCGAGTGACAGGTATGCGAGACGGCAAACGTGACTTCGGCCAGCAGATCGAGCTGCGCTGCTGGGACAGCGTCGATGCACGGACGGCCACACCGACCAGGCTGCCGTTCGAAACATTGGAGAGTCTGGCCGGTGAAATCATCAGCGAGGTGCCCGGAGTCGTCAGCGTGACATACAACATAGCCACCAAGCCGCCTTCGACGATTGAAGCAATTTGATGCTGGATGGTGGGGTGTGTGCGAAACTGGAACCTGCTATACTTTGGTTGCTCGTGTCACTTGGCTATCTGCGCGCTGTCAAGGGAACCTTGTGGTTCACTGACTTGGCGGCGAGCGCAGTGAAAGGAGCTGACGTACATGACAGGTAAGCATCTGAGGGGCGCGACCTGCGTTCTGATTGGACTTCTCTGCGGTCTCGTCGATGCTGCAGAGTTGTCTGATCTTGTCGCCCGGTTGGAGAAGCTCGACGGCAAGGGCGGGATTTGCGGTGCGGTCCACATCGAAGATCGAACGTCGAGGACGGATGATGAGGCCGGCAAGCCGCTCGAGAAGGCAGATTTTGAGATCACGGCCGACGCCAACACTCTTTCGGTTACGGTCATCGGCAAGATCTCGGATTCCAGGGTCTTTCAGGAATTCTCTCTGCTGCGGGCCGCGGAGTTGGCCCAGTACGCTCCGCGTCTTGCCCGTGAGCTCGAAGGGCTCAAGCTGATCGAGAATCGCGCCGGCTCGTATGAGGGCGTTTCCTGCGGACACTGGCTTCTGAAGTCAGAGAAGAAGGAGAAGAGGTTCGGAATCAGTTCAACAACTATCAGAGATGTCGAGTTGTGGATCGATACCGACGGCTATCCGCTGGCCGGGTCGTTCAAGACCGAGAGCAAGGGCAGGATGCTGCTCTTCAAGTTCTCGGCGGACTCAACGCGCAGTCAACGCTACAAGCGGTCGGGAAATCGTCTGGTTCTCGTTCTCGACAAGAACGAATCGGATGTGAAGTCAAAAGCGGGCGCTGAAAAGCGAACGGTGACTACCACAGTAACAATACAGGGGAGTCGATCCGGACAATGAGGCGAATACATGTACTGACAGCCGCCTGTCTTGTGTCAATTGCTGCCATTGCAGTGGTACCAGCCGGACAACGCGCGATGTGAAGACGGGCTGCTCGTCATCGAGGCCAGGCGTCAGCGCAAAGTCAATCCCAACTACGATTCCGAGAGCAGAAGGTGGAACCGGAGCAGGAAGTACTGCGAGTATACATCCTCAAGCGTTACGACGCGAGGTTTGCACAGCTGGCAGTACGGCCGGTTCGAGATGCGCGGGCGGATCGACACCCGCGCCGGGCTCTGGCCTGCGTTCTGGATGTTGGGTGTCAATGGACGCTGGCCCGCCAACGGCGAGATCGACATCATGGAATACTACCGCGGCATGCTGCTGGCCAATGCCGCATGGGCATCGGGCCGGCGAGGCAGACCCGTATGGGATGACATCCGAAAGCCTATCACTGAATTGAACGATCCCGACTGGTCGGCCAAATTCCATGTTTGGCGCATGGACTGGGATGCCGATAGCATCAAGCTCTATGTCGACGATCTGCTATTGAACGAGATCGACGTGACCAAAACATTCAACAAGGACAGAGAGGGCAAAAACCCGTTCCGACAGCCGCACTACATGATCCTTAATCTCGCCGTCGGGGGCACGAGTGGAGGTGACCCATCGAAGACGAGGTTCCCGGCGAAATTCGAAGTGGACTATGTTCGCGTGTACAAGAAGGCACCTAAGGACCACGAGGAGCGACAATCAACCAATTAGACAGGATCAACACTGATGAACACGGGTTTCTATTCACCACGAAGCAGCATAATCATTAGTCAACAATCAATAATCAATTACAAGGGCCACCGAGGGCACCGAGAACGCAGAGCAAAACAATAATCAACAATCAATATTGAAGATCCCGATCCCACGGGAATCAATTACAGGGGCCGCGGGTGCACCGAGGACATTATTTCAGACAAAGATGTCGTCAAGAAGACCAAAGCCAATGCCTGAGTTTTCACTTTTGACCCTTCACCGGTCACTCTTGTCAGTTGTGGTGTTATCGAGATAGGCAATAGCGTGTTTTGCTACATTTTTGTTGTCAAGGGCCAATTACAGGAATATCTTGTCCGGTGTTCTCAGTAAAAGCAGATAATAACTTGTTGGGCGGGAAAGGAGAAAGACATGTCGGAGTGGAACGACTTAGCTCACTGGATGTACGGTGACGTCAAGATGGATAGAGGCTTCTGGTATTCTCACCCTCTGTATGAGGTGAACGGTCTGACCGAGGAGCAATTGTTCTGGATCCCTGACGAAAAGAACCTCTGCATGCTCTGGCATGTCGGCCACATCGCGCATCGCGAGCGGACACACATCGGTGTGCTTCTTCAGGGACTGAAGACAAACGTCATCCCGCCTGAATATGAGGTGTTCGGACCTGATTGGTGCTCTGTAAAGTGCATCCGAGAATCGATAGACTCGGTCAAGAATGTGTTCCAGTGGGTCCGGCAAGTGAGAGACGACAGTACGAAGTTCGTCCAGTCTCTCCCTGACAACGCGTGGCACCAGGTCCCCGCGTCATCCGAGTTTGACCTCACTACAGCACACTGGGTCTTCCTGACTGTCGCCCACGAGGCGATCCATATTGGGAAACTGCAACTGCTTCGGGCCATGTTAGAGGGCAAGAAGGACAGAGCGTGTTGATATCGTCGAACAACGGCTTCCAGAGGACGCCGAATGCCCCGCGGCAAGATCCGCGGGGCATGGCATCCAAGTCATCAAATGGCTTTGAATTAATGTTTAGACAACTACCCGTATTTCAATTAAGAGCATGTTTTTTGAGAATAGAAATGCGATATACTATTGGGTTGTCTTTACTTTAATCACAGGGAGGCATCATGGGCAAATTAATCAAGTTCTTCAAAGCAATAGTGTATATCGCGACGCTGCCTTTTAGTTTATGGTTTTGGGAGAAGCCTAAAGCACCTCAGGAAAATTCTTCAAATAATTCAAAATGATAGCATCGGCATTGAAGGGACTCGTTGTACTCGCCCCTCATGCCCGGCGTTTGAAGGCAAAAGGGAGATAGAACATGAAGAATGTCTTATACATCGTCTGGACTGACAATAACAAGCTTGGGATTCCTATAATTGATGAGCAACATAGAGGAATTGTTTCTACAATCAATTCGTTGCACTACTTCATGCAAACAGGACATGGAGGCAAAATAATAAAGCCCACTCTGATCACGTTACAACAATATACAGATATTCATTTTAGAACTGAAGAGGCACTAATGGCAGAGGCAGGCTATCCGGCTTTTGATGAGCACGTTAAGTTGCATAAGGAATTGATGGACAAAACAAGAAGGCTTTCTGTTGATGCCAATAAATATGAGGATCCAATCGAAGTCTTGAAATTTTTGAAAGGGTGGTGGTTAGCGCACATTAGTAAAGAAGATAGGAAATATGCTCCTTTTATAACAAAATTGGCAGGCACATAAGCCTTCTAACGAGCTACTGCACGTGATGCCAAAAACTGGGGCTTTAAGGAAAGACATTGGCTTTTGAAAGGTCCTAGCGTTATCGAGGTCCTGACCCCTTTTCACCTCCACGCAGAATCTTCCTCTTGTTCAGCATTGCCAAACGAGTTGGCCATGCTGAACTTCATCTTTCTTGGTGCCTTGGCGGTGAGGAATACTCTGTGATCGCACGGTAAATGTATTATAATCGCCCCGGCATTCTTGGGCAAACCAAAATTCAAGAGAACTCAATTTTTGAAACAAGAATCACCGTTGGCTGATCCTGCTAACTCCGCGTGCAATATTTGTGTCTCTTGGGTTCAGCTTTTTTCTTGACACGAAGTGATAAAGGTCTATAATCAAAGAAGTTGGCCGTTTTTGTTTCGGGGGATTTTACGAGGACAATGGCGTATGCGAATCCTTTTGTCTGGGTCCGTCCGTTCTTCATGGGGAGCGGTGCTTGCACATCATCTGAGCTATGATCGCCAACAGTCGGTTTGGAGGAGAGCAGATGAAACATCAATGTATTGTCTTGAAAGTGCTTCTGGCTGTTCTGGCACTGTCCGCAAATCTCTGGGCATTGCCCACGACAGCGTACGACGCGAAAATAGCTGTAACAGGCTGGTTGAAAGCCGATCCTCAACCGCTCGGAATGACTCTCGGCCAAGAAGTGATAGCGATTGAGAGTTTCACCGATGACCTCGGGACAACGGCCTATCACATCGTCTATCTGGATCCCCATGGCTTCGTGATCGTCTCTGCCGACGACCTGATCGAGCCGATCATTGGCTTTGCCGACGACGGGGTGTTTGACCCGGCACCAGACAGGCCTCTGGGGGCGTTAGTGGCCAACGACCTTAACGGACGAATTGCCGCGGTCAACAGTACATTCAGTCTAATGGCAATCTCCCCACAGACAGCGGTCACTCAGACCCAAAGGAAATGGGACTATCTCATCGGTCTTGGCGCGACACCAAATGAGGGATTTGCCCTGATGGGGGAGCCCCCGATTGAGGATAACAGTTTGTCTGACATTCGAGTGTCCCCGCTCCTGAAGAGCACATGGGGCCAGGCTGGCACCAACGGCGACGATAGTGAATCGCCAGCATGCTACAACTACTACACGCCGCAAAACCTGGACGGAAGAGGGTCTACCGTCGAAGACGATCCGAACAACTATGCCTGCGGATGTGTCGCGACCTCAATGGCGCAACTGATGAGATATCATCAGTACCCCCGGGAGCCGGTTGAGCCGAGAGAGTTCACTATCACCGTTGATAGGCTGACAGTGACTCGCGAGTTGCTGCGGGGCAATGGACCGGACGGA
>LJTR01000224.1 GCA_001303465.1 Phycisphaerae bacterium SG8_4 | reverse complement strand
TTGCCAAGACTTCCCTGCCGTTTTTTGCGTCTTCCCAGAATGTCACTATGACGTCAGAATTTCCCTGAAGGACTAGCATTATGGCTCCAAAATCCCTTTTTTTGCAAAGATCATGCATTTCTTCCAGCGAGCTAATCTCCTGAGACGACAGACCGATCGGAGACATGCTGTGTACTTTGAAGTCAACGTCAGTAAGCCGGCCGAGCAGTTCATAGGTCTGATCGCATTCCGGAGGGGCTGATCTGAGATCTTTGATCGTATAATCGTCAGCAATGGGAGGGGCGTCAATTCGCAGGTAGCTCAGGGTAAGCATGAATAAGCACGACAGAACGAGAATTCCAGCACCTATTGCCTTTCCCTTAAATTTCCGCTTGGTCCAGTTTTTTCTGATATCTGTTATCGCAGAACATAAGGCCAGCAGTGCGGCAATAAAGGCCCAGGTAGGTTTGAGGAAAACGACTAAACCCGCGGCCAATCCCATAAGGAGTACCTCAATCACTGGCGATACCCAGTTCTCTTTGCTTGGTTTGGGCTTCGCTTCATGGGCCTTCGTCAAGATGAATCCGCACGATGCGCAGATTAAGACGACGTCTGGATTGTCATTCCCACATTTTGGGCATTGCATCTGCATTCTCTCTTCGAGTACAGGTCGATCCTACGGTACGCTTCTTCGGTAGATCAACGTGTTTTTCCTCTGATTCATCCATAGATGGCAATTATGATTGAATTGTGGTTGCTTTTCAAGTTCTTCTATATGATGTCCCGTGTCATCTCGACCGCAGCCCAGATGAAAATCGGGGTGAAGTGGAGAGATCTGGTTGCGATTGGAGGGCATACTTCGCATGTGCCCAGATACCTCGAGTGAGCCTGTCCCATTCGACAGGCTCAGGGGAAGCTCTGGCGAAGTCGAACGGGCTCGGGATGACAACAATGCTGCATTTTACTTGATTCTTCGGAGAAAGGGACTTACCGTTGTCGCTTTGTTGGGTGTGCCGTGTCGTGACAGAAGATTATTAATTGCAGGGATTGAAGATATGGAGCCGAAGTGGCTGAACTGGGCGAAGCGGTTGCAGGCTATTGCACAGAACGGGCTGACGTTTGCCGAGGGGCATTTCGACCTCGAGCGCTACGAGCAGGTGCGGCAAATCGCCGCCGAGATCTTAGCGGACAAGACCGGCGCGAAAACGCAAGACGTACTCCAACTGTTCGCACGAGAGAAAGACTACGCAACGCCCAAGGTCGACGTTCGCGGAGCGGCGTTTCGCGACGGCAGGATTTTACTCGTTAAGGAGCGCTCGGACGGCTTGTGGGCGCTGCCGGGCGGATGGGCCGACGTGGGAGAGAGCCCTTCGGAAAGCGTCGAGCGCGAGGTTTGGGAGGAGTCGGGATTCAGAGTTGAAGCAGAGCGCCTGGCGGCCGTTTACGACCGAAGCAAACATCCGCATAAGCCTTTGATGCACTATCACGTTTACAAGCTGTTTTTCATCTGCGAGATTACGGCAGGAGAGCCGACCACAAGCCGCGAAACCGAGAAGGTCGCATTCTTCAATGCAAACGATCTGCCGGAGCTGTCGATTACAAAAACTCTGCCGGAGCAGATCACGAAAATGTTCGAGTACTATCGCCAGCCGGAACTGCCGGTCTATTTTGATTAAATGAAAATGAAATCTGCAATAAGCAAGGTGAATTTGCACGATCGGCTTGGTCTTGAGTATTACAAGAATCGCCGTGTTATTTGCTCTCGATCTGTATGGGCATGAACCCGCATAGATTGAGTTTCTTGCATAGGGCCTTTATTGAAGACATACTTCTGTCTTGCCTTCGTCAGTTTTGAGGCAAGGCAGGAGTATGTTGCTTAGCCAGTGGTGCACGGTAGTCCCAAGCGTAGGGTCAGCACGTGGCATGAAACCAAGGAACGACTGGCATGACATGTGCGAACCGCAGGCGGAACGGGACCATGAAAGGGATTTTCCGATGACACGAAGCTTTAGGAATAGCTACAGATATTAGCTATGCTCTCCAGGGACGCTGACGGTCTATCTTTTTTGAGAACACGTCCTGAGCGATCAGCGAATTCTCTATAACCTGGAAATCGAACATCCCCACGCAGGCAAAATCGGCGCCCTGCTCAAAGACCCATTTGAACGTCTGTCTCGGATGAAATGCGCCCGCAGCCAGGACCTTAAAGGCGATCCATGGCGTGTCCATTGTATTCATGTACTTGATCGTCTCTTCGGGCGTCCGTGACCAGATGTTGTCGTTCTCGGGTTTGATATCGGCCGACCAGTAATTACTCGGATGGAGCGTCTTGACCCAGAAATCAGGCTTGAGACCCGCGTCAACACAGGCCTTAACCGTGTCCAGCAGATGCGCTCCTAACCCCCCGGGCACGCCCTGTTCCTTGATGTATTCCAGTGCCTCGCCCAACAGATGGACCTGGCCCTTCTTGACGGCGTTATCGCCAAGACCGCCCTGAATGTAGACGGCATGTGCGCCGCTGTCTACCGAGCGTTTGATCCCTGCTTCGATGGTCTTGCCGGAGGCACAATCCGATATCCACTGAATCTTGCCTCCCCGTTCATTCCAGTAGCGGTTGATCACCCTGTCGGAAACGGGATTGGTCAGGATCGTATTGATTCCGTTTTCCTCGGCCAGTTCCAGAGTCTCGAAGACCTTCTCGTCGGTATGATAGGCCTTGACCAGCGTGGAAACATACATCAGATCCCTGCTGTGTGCCCAGCCGCCAATAAGATTGCCGCCGCAGATTATTCTGCTGATCTCGAGATCCTTGATCTTGCCGTGAGGCAGCTTGTTGGGCCCGGAGGCCACCTTGTTCGGCGCTGGCCTGGCGGTGCCGGAACTCTCGGACATTCTGGCCAGGAGGTTCTGTTCCTCGAAGCTCTTGAAGCCCAGCGAAGCTCCAGCCGAAGCAGCGATTGATTTCTTCAGAAAATCACGACGATCCACATTCTTCTCTGACATGGCTTCTACACCTCTGATTCACATGTAAGCGGTGATCAAATTCCTGCCCCTAGGCTCTCCAGGGTCGCGACCTGTTCATTGTACCGGATAAAATGTCTTTTGCAACCAGCACATCCTCGATAACCTGAAAATCAAACATCCCCACGCAGAGGAAATCCGCCCCGTTTTCGAAGGCGAATTTGAATCCATCCCTGGGGTGAATCGCCCCCGCGGCCAGGACCTTGTAGGCGATCCACGGCTTTTCCATCGTTCTCATGAACTCGACGGTCTTCTCAGGATATTTGTCCCAGTAGTTGTCCGTCTGGTAGTTGTCGATGACGTCTGCGTGCTGGTCCGGCTGACGTTTAGACCAGTAATTGGTGCTGTGGTGCGTCTTCATGTAGAAGTCGGTGTTCAGACCTGCCTGCTCGCAGGCCACCGGTGTCCTGAGGTTGTGCCCGCCACAGCCGGCGATGATTCCATTGTCCTTGATGAAATCTACTACCTTGCCGATCAGATCCACCCGCCCCTCTCTCGCCCAGAGATCACCGACGTTGCCGATTAGAAAGGCCCCAACCGCTCCGCCGTCAATGGCCTTCTTGGCGTCAGCCGTCGGGTCATCGCTCTTTTCGACACATTGTGCGATCCATTGAATCCGCCCGCCTCTCTCGTCCCAATACTTCTTCAGAAGCGGCGCCGAGCCCGTGTTCGTAATAATGGTGTTGACACCGTTTTCTTCGCATATCTGAAGCGTTTCCAATATCTTCTCATCGGTGAAATAATGCTTGAGCAGCGAAGAGGCGTAGAGCAGGTCCCTGCTGTGCGCGTAGCCACCGATCAGGTTGCCTCCGCAGATTATCCTGCTGATCTTGACCGGCCCGATCTTGCCTGCGGGCAGACCCTTTACTGAGTCCGCCGACGGCTTATCTGGTCTCTTCATGGCCGCCAGAAGAGCCTTCTCCTCAAGGCTCACAGCCGATGTTACAACCGCCGATGCAAGAACGGTCTTTTTAATAAGCGCCCGACGATCCACTTGCTCTCTCATTGTTGCGATCTCCCCAAAGATGCCTCAAGGCTAATTACTCTCGTGTCCCGTCCGGGCTCAACAACTCATAGACTTCCGTGTGGGTTCTCTGTTTGGCTATGTCCAGCGCGGTCTGGCCGCGCTGATTCTTTGCAGTCAGATCGGCGCCTTCGGCGACGAGCAGTTCGATAACCTCCGCGTGTCCGGAAAGAGCCGCAAAGTGCAGCGGCGTGCCCTGCGTTTGATCCTGAGCGTTTATCTCCAAGCCGTCGTCGATCAGAAACTCAACTATGCGCTTGCATCCTCCCATGGCGGCAAAGTGAAGAGGCGTCGTCCCATTCGTCATCGTCGCATGCGTATCAGCCCCGTTGGCAATCAACAGGGCTGCGACCTCCTCGTGACCTCGTATGAGGGCCAGGTGCAGGTTTGTGAAGTCTCCGGTAGACGTTGCGTTTACATCAGCGCCGGCAGCGATGGCCGCCTTGACCTTTTCAAGGTCACCGGCGTCCACTGCCTTGAGCAAAGCCGCTTTTGGATCCGCAGGTTCAGGCGACTTGGGCGGCTCTACCGGCTTTTTCGCCGTTGTTCGCTTGGGCGGCTCTGGCGGCTCGCCCGGCTTTGTCGATGTTGTCTGCTTGGGCGGTTCTTCTGCTGGTTCGACTGCAGCAGGCCGCGCTGGGCGATTGGGCTCGGTAGGCTCAGCCGGCTGCAATGCCACAGCAGGTTCCTTCTCAACCTCTGGCGCCGATTGCTGCGTCTGCGCGGGCTCCTCCTTCTTGCAGCCTATAGCGGCAAACACTGACACAAGCACCACACAGAGCAGCTTAGCGTATTTCATGAGCATCTGTCTCCCAATGAGCTTAAAACCACCGAATTCACTCTCAACAATACCAAAATAGAGGCGCCTTGTCAACAAAATGCCGCAAAGGAGCACGTAAAGTCCCGCAGCGCCAGGTCGCAAAAGCCGGTCCAAGGCTATTCAACAGGTGCCCCGACGCCACCAGCAGCTTCGATGAGCTGGACAACGTCGGCGTGACCTCTCTGACGCGCATAGTCCAAAGAGGTCAGCCCCTGACTATCTTTTGCGTTGACAGCGGCGCCTCTTGTCACAAGAAGTTTCACGATATCATCGCGGCCTCGAGATGCCGCGGAATGGAGCGGAGTCCAGCCGTTCGGCCTTGCGGCGTTCACATCGGCGCCGTTGTCCAGAAGGATATTAGCTATATCCAAATTCCCCTCGCGAACCGCATAGTGCAATGGCGTCTGGCCTGACACAGTCTTTCCATCAACATCGGCGCCTCTGGCCACGAGCAACGTGAACACCTCGATCCGGGCCCGCGGGCTCCACGACATGATCGCAGAATGCACAACGGTTCTGCCCCGTGCGTCCTTCGCGTCAAGGTCAGCGCCATTGGCGATGAGCACGTCCACTATGTGCTTGTGCCCGCCCATTACCGAAAGATGTAGAGGAGTCTGTCCCTCGGCGTCCCTCGCGTTGATATCAGCACCATTCAGGATAAGCAAGTCAGTTGTTTCCAGATGGCCACGTCGGGCCATCTCTTCCAATTGATCTGCATCAATGTCGGCACCTTCGGCAATCACAAGTTCGTTTCTGTGCTTCTGGCCCGTACTGGCCACCGAGTGCAATGGTGTGGTGCCATCGCTGGTTCTAGCGTCTATTTCTGCACCTGCAGCAATAAGTAACTCTGCAATTTCACTGAGCCCGCCCCAGGCTGCTTCGTACAGGGGCGTCGCGTCGCGCCACGAGCCTCCTGCATTAACGTCACCACCGTTGGCGATGAGCACTTCGACGACACGCTTATGGCCATTCCTGACTGCGATATGCAGTGGGGTACGGTATGACTCGCCCCTCGGGTTGACAGCGGCGCCTTTGGCAATGAGAAACTCAACCACATCGTGGTGCCCTTGCCTTGCCGCCGCGTGAAGAGGCGTCAAGAAATCAGCGGACTTGGCATTGACGTTGGCGCCTTCAGAGACCAGCAGCTCGGCCACATCTTTGTGCCCCGCCCCTGCCGCCTCGTATAGCGGCGTGCCTTCCCACTCGTTCTTCGCATTGACATCGGCACCGGCTGCGATTAGCAGCCTGGCGATATCACGCTGGCCTTTTGATGCGGCCGTGTGCAATGGAGTACCCGAATAGCTTACGGCATTGACGTCTGCGCCGGCCTCGACCAGCAGACTCACAAGCTGCGTGTTTTCACCCAGAGCCGCCAGGAACAAAGGCGTTTCGCCCTCTAACGCGTCTCGCCTTGGGCTCACATCGACGCCTCTCGCGATGAGAAACTCGCTCGCACCTATGTGCCCCTCTCGGACCGCAAGGTGCAAAGGCGTATAGCCCCTGTCATCTCGAGCCTCGAGATCGACTCCGCTATCGGCAAGCTGCGCGAGTGCCGCCAAGTCTCCCCGGCGCGCGGCAAAATGGACAGTAGCACAGGCTCCCGCGTTTCTGAGAAGCTCTGCCATTTCCTCGTCGGCTTTCATCACCGCCAAATTCAACGGTGTGTTCCCATCCCAGGTTTTCACGTTGAAGTTTGCTCCACGCGAGATGAGAAGGGCCGCTATTTCCCTATGCCCTTCTTGGACAGCACGGAGCAGAGGTGTTTCGCCGGTGCGCCCGCACTTGATGTTGACGTCTCCCCCACTGGAGATGAGCAATGCCACTGCTTCCTTGTGGCCCCTGAAGACAGCCCAGTGCAGAGGTGTCCATTTGTTTGTGTCCCTGACATCAACGTCAGAACCGCCTGAGATCAGCTCCCGGAGCCGTTGAGTATCGCCCGCCTCGGCCGCTCGATGCATTGCTTCGGGTAGCGCGGGTGGTTTCCTCTTGCATCCGGCACTAATGAACGTCAGGACCAGAACCAGCCAGAATAGTCCTGTCCGCCTCATTCCTTGCTCTCCCTCGATTCAGGCTCTTCCCGGGCCCCGTGGGCGACAAGCAGCTTCACGACCTCGGCGCGGCCGAATGAGGACGCAGTTCGCAGCGGACTCTGGCCTCTGTTATTCACTGCGTCGACGTCGGCGCCTCCGGCGATCAGGGCTTCGGCTATGTCTGCGTGGCCTCGCAGGGCTGCCACGTGCAGGGGTGTTCTGCCGTAGCGGTTTCTTGTGTTGATCTCGGCGCCGCTGGCCATCAGCAATTCTACGACATCCTTGTGGCCGGCGAAGACCGCTCGCTGCAGGGGTGTGTCACCGTTTTCGTCCGGCGCGTTGACCGAGGCGCCGTTGGCAAGCAAAGATCGGACTTGCCGGACATCACCCGACTCGGCGGCCTGGTGCAAATCTGTCGTTGTCGGCGTCGGCCGTTCCCTACAGCCCAAGACAAGAAGTGTGAGCGTCGTGAATAGACATAATGGTTTTGCCGATTTCACCTTATGTAGTGCTCGCGATTGAAATTTCCGGTTTTTGCGCGGGTAGGTAGATCCACAATCACAGTTTATGATCCTACTCGTGGGAGTTTATTACCCTGAAGGGTATATCATCTCCCGCTACGACGATAGCAGAATCGGAGCAATCTGTCAATCACATCGCGCAACAATAGGGCGGCGGTAAGACTGTGCCTGCCGCCGCCCTGGGGGATTTAGAGTCTTGTCTGGTCCTATTGGCTTGTCAACTCAA
>LJTR01000223.1 GCA_001303465.1 Phycisphaerae bacterium SG8_4 | reverse complement strand
CTTGTTGATCGAGCCGTTTGCAAGCGTAGAGAAACAGCTCGAACGTGCAAAGGAAATGGGTTTTGACCATGCCGATATCACGGACACCAATGCAGGTGGCAGCATGTTGGGAACGGCGGGCTTTTCCCCCACGGTGAGCCTTGACGACAATCCCTTCGAGGTAAAACGACTTTTCGACAAGTACGGCATCACTCCTTCTACGGTCTGTGCACATGCCGGACTGCTGGAGCCGAGCAATCCCGGCACGTACGGCACGTCGGAGATCATGAAGGCCGTCTCATTTGCCGCTGCTATCGGCATCAAGGATGTTGTCACGACCGATACGGATCCCCGGTCGCAATGGGCTGAGAGTCTCTCCTACGAAGAGCGCGTGTTCATAATAGCCGAGAAGCTGTACACACCCGTTAAGATGGCGGGAGACTACGGCGTCCACATCCTGCTGGAGCCGCACGGCCCGGTGACCGACAGCATCAAGGGACTTCAGGATGTGTTTGACAGACTGGGCAATCCCGAGGCGCTGGGAGTGAATCTTGATACGGGTAATTCATGGCTCGGCGGAGCGGACCCCGTCGAGATGGCCAGGGTCTTCAAGGATAAGATCCATCACGTCCACTGGAAGGATCTCGGCTCCGAGTGGGAGCCGAAGAGGGGGACGGTCTTCGGATGCGGCTTTTCGACGATTGCGCTCGGCGACGGAGTAATCGACATCAAGGGAGTCTGCGAAGTTTTGAAGGATGCCGATATTGCCAGCTCAACCCTCGAGATCATAGGTTCGGAAGATATTCTGACCAGAAGTGTCGAGTATCTCAAGGCAAACGGCCTCTGATCGCCGGTGCTTTCAACGCAACCTGACCCAAACCGCATGGGCAGTCCCGGCGTGCCGGGATACCCATCCTGCAGTCTGCGGGCCGGCGCCGTCTGCTCAGATATCTATGTTCAATCCCCAGGGGGCCCTGTATGGCCGGCTCAGTAGCTTGTTGGCTTTTTCGTCGGCGTCGAATTGTTCGGTCGCCGGATTCCATCTGAGCCTTCGGCCCGTTTGGATGGCGATGTGTGCAAGCTGGCCCAGCGAGCACGTTCGGTGTCCGACCTCGGCATCGGCCATGGTCGGCGCGTCGTTTTTGATCCCGTAGATGAAATCCTCCTTGTCCTGCCTTTGAGGAAAACGCAGATCGCTGTCCTTGAGCTTCGTTCTGAGGATATTGATGTCACTGGCCTGGAATCCACCTTTGCGGTGCCAGTTGGCCTGTATCCAGCCGGCCTCGCCTTCGATCCTGAGGTATGCCCCGGCCTTGTCGATAAGATAGTCCATCACCACGCCGTTGCCGTAGCGGTAGCGGACCTTGAAATCGAGCAGCACATTCCAGAGGCCCGAACCGGCGGCGGGGTATTTACCCCGGCCCTCGATCTCCACCGGCCCGGTGCGCTCGGAATCGTTGACCTGCTGAGCCACATCCATAACGTGCGTTCCCCAGTTTGTTATCATGCCTTCGCAGGTATCGCGGCAGCGCATCCATCCGGGACGACCGTACGACTTTACCGGATGAACCCTGTCGACGGTATACGGCTTGGCAGGAGCCGGTCCCAGCCACATATCGTAATCCAACTCCTTCGGTACCGGCATCGGATCGGCCTTGCCACCGGCTACGTCACCTGCCGGCACTCCAACCTCCATGCGTTTGATTTTGCCCAGATAGCCATTGCGCACAAGTTCGGCGGTCTTGTGCATGTAGGAATGAGAACGGCACTCACTGTCGGTGCGGAAGGTCACCCCGTGCTTTTTGACGGCATCGGCAAGCGCCCGTCCCTCGGCGATCGAAAGTGTAAGCGGCTTTTCGCAGGACACATGTTTGCCGCGTCTGACCGCCGCCAGGGAAATCGGCACGTGCCAGTGGTCGGGGGTGGAATTCATGATCGCATCAATGTCGTCGCGGGCGATCACCTCGCGCCAGTCCGTGTAGCTTCTGCAGTCGCGATTCTTATAGAACTCATCCACATCTTTCTTCGCATTGTCGGTCCGCCACCTGTCGACGTCGCATACGGCGACCACCTGAACGTCGTCCATGTTTAGAAGCGTCTTGAGATTTACCATGCGGGCCTGCCTGCCCATTCCGATCATGGCCAACGTAATCCTACCCGACGGAGCATTCCTGCCGAAGACTGTAGACGGAATTATGGTCGGGAAGGCCGACAGCACGCCGGCCGTGCCAATCGCCCGAAGCGCCTCGCGTCGCGTCATGGTCGTGCCGTTTGTCGGTTCTTTTTTCATAGTCAATTCCTTCCTCTCGGTTTGCAGCCGGGCCCTTCAAGCACGTCAGTCTATGTGCCGTCACCAACTGTGTTGCCGTACGGCAATGTCTTTGTCAAAGTGAAATCCATTCTAGCCCCGCAGGGCACAGATGTAAAGGCGAAAGGCCGGTCCATACTTTCTGTTCAAAGTTTCCCGAACGATTTGAGCCTGGGATGCAGGGTGATGCGGTCGACGTACTCGTTGTGAAACTCTCGGGCACGGCCGAGCTGCTCGGCATATTTCGGGTCGCGTGCCAGGTCTCGCATCTCGAGCGGATCGTCCTTCAGGCTGTAAAGACTCGCACTGCCGTCCTGATTGAGAAAGGCCTTGAAATCCTTCATACAAACCGCACGGCGCGGACCGCCGGCGGAGTTGGATTCGGCCACTACATAATCGCGCCACTTCGTCGGTTTTCCCTCCAGCAGGGGGCGCAGACTCCTGGCGACAGTCATCTGCGGCATAGGTTCCAGGCCCGCATAGTCGAGAATTGTCGCGGGGATGTCCAGGCCCGAGACAAGATGCTCACCGTCGCGCGTTCCGGCGCGAGCGCGGCCGCCGAAGACACACACCAGCGGCACACGAAGAGCGGCGTCGTAGAACTGGCTTTTCTTGAAAAGGTTGTGCTGACCGCCCATCTCGCCATGATCCGATGTCAGGATAAACAGCGTATTCTCGGCATGTCGCGAGTTCCGCAGCGCGTCATAGACGCGCCCCACCTCGGCATCGACCATCTCTACCATTCGGTAATAGTAGTAATTGTAAAGACGCACCTTCTCGGCATCCCACCTGCCTCCTTCTCTGCTTGTGGCCCCCGTTTCGCTATTGAAACTGCCATGTGCCGGAGGCAACTCGTCGTGCAAAAGACCGCAGAGGCCGAACTTGATACTCGGATTCTTCGGCGCGAAGGTCAGAAAACAGCAATCGTGCGGATTCAGAAAGCCGACGTTTAAGAAGAAAGGTTTTCGCCTGTCGTAGTTGTGAAGAAAACCGGCCGCGACGCTGGCCACCCCGGCGTCGCCCCTTTCGCCGTGACCGGAGCCGCCCGGAAGCAGGGTAAAACTGCGATCGACGCGCCTGTTGGGTATATGCCACTTGCCCGTATAGAAGCACCCGTAGCCCCGCGCGGTCATCCATTGTCCGAGATCGGGCACCGATTCCAGCAGAGGTCTTTGATTCTGAATAACGCCGTGCTCGCTCGATGCCCGGCCGGTGTACCAACTGGCCCGCGCCGGACAACAGACCGGGTTGGCAGAGTATGATCGCAGAAACGTGGTACCGTCGGCAACGAGGCGATCTATGTTAGGCGTGCTCACGTGCCGATTTCCCAGAGCTGAAACCGCATCATGACGCATCTGATCAACGTGGACAAAAACAACGTTTGGCGCAGAACTTCTCGTGGCCATATAGTGCTCCTATTTGAAGAATCCCGTTATTGCGCGGGTAAGCGGCCCTACAATATAGTGTCCCCGATCGACAATTCCCGCTCTTGCGCGGGTAAGTAGCCTCATAACAAAAAGTTATTGTTTGCTCGCGGGCATTTACTACCCTAAAAGGTAGCTCCTTCAACCGATCTCTTTAAGGGCGAGAGAGACAAGAAAGACAGACACAAAGAGAGGGCGTCCCTGTGAATCCACAATCCAGTGGGTCGGCACGGTAGCCGGTCCGGTTTGCAGAAACGTCCGGATGCTCGTCTCTCCCTCCCGACCGACAGTGCCCCGGCGATCCTCGCGAAAACGCTGATCCGGGCGCAGTCCCGTCGGCTCGTGCAGCACTGTGAACCTGTCGCCGGTTCCGCACAGCTCGGCCATCCGGCAAGCGACATCGAGCAGGCCCCACCGGCAAAGTAACGGAGCGGAGCTTGTCGAAACGGTTTCGGCGCCGTCGGTAACCGTTATAATCTTGTTCCCCTCTCGCCTGCCTGACTGTTCTGTCCGGCTCATGCTGGCAATGTTCCTGCGCTTGGAATCCAGCGCGTATTGGAATTGCCACCGTTCGAGGCTGTGCCGGCGGTCAGCAAGGCAGCGGAAATTGCCAGTCATAGTCTCGTCCTTACCCAGACGCTGCGCCACTTCGTACTCGACGGCTCCGGGTAGAGGACTGCGCTTAACGGTGATCTCGCCCAGGACAGGCGTCGATACGATCTGCCGGCCCTTGTCGGTCCTCCAGCCGACCACATCGAACGTCAGACTCTGGCGCCGCGAGGTGTCGAGCACGCCCCTGGGCCCAACGTAAGACTCTGCGTACTGAGAAACCGGATTTAGCGCCGAGAGAGCGCCGGGCGTTTGCCCTTTTGCACCTTCGCTGCCGCGTGCCATCACCTCTTGTCCGGTCAGAAACGCCAGCAGTGAGGCCCCGATCGAGTGGGTCATAAAATCACGTCTTCTCATTCTTATCTCCTTGGTGACATCGCCGACAAATCTTCACCGGCGCGCCAGTTCAATTGCGCCGCGGTGCGCTGCGGCCGCTGTCTTTGTATTGCTCCAGTTGGGATTTCAACTCTTTTACAATCTCCGGATGCCTGAAGTAGAGATTGTTCGTTTCGCCCGGGTCGGTATCGAGATTGTAGAGCTGGCCCGGCGCCTGCGGCGCGGTATCTTCGATCATATACTTTTCCAATCGACGGTTGCCTTTGTAGCGGTTTCCCCCGGAGCCCTTGTGATCGAGGTACTTCCACGGTCCGCGCCGAATGGCCAGGGCCAGGCTGATGGTCTGATGGAGTGTGTATCGACGCACTGGCTCGTTATCTTCGCCCAGCAGGACGTCGAGGATATTGTAGCTGTCCTCGGCCGCATCGTTGGGCAGCGCCGCCCCGACAAGAGCTGCGCAGGTCGCCATCACATCGGTCAGACACACCGTCTGATCGGTTATCGAGCCGGCTGCGATTTTTCCCGGCCAGCGGGCGATAAAGGGTACGCGGTGGCCTCCTTCCCATTGATCGCGTTTCATCCCGCGCCACGGGCGGGCACCGTCATGCTGATGATCGGCCCGCATGGCCAAAACCGTGGGGACTTCCGGCCCGTTGTCGCTGGAGAACATCACCAGAGTGTTTTCGGCGAGACCCAGACGCTCGAGCGTCTTGGTCAGCTCGCCGACTATGTAATCCATCTCGAAGATAAAATCGCCGTGAGGGCCGGCATCGGTCTTGCCCTTGAATCGATCGGCTGCAAACGACGGCAGGTGAACGGCCTGCATCGAGTGAAACAAGAAGAAGGGCTGATCCGGTTTGGACTCGACGTGTTTTTCGAGAAATCCCTTGCTCTTGTCCAGGAACACGAGATCTACTTCTTCTAGATCGAATCCTGGCGCGATCATGCCCGGCCGATTGTCCTTGGAGTAAGGATGATCGGGAAGCGGCCCTCGATCCACGATGTGGGTAGGAGCAACGGGGATGCGGTCACCGTCGATGTAGGCGTAGAGCCAGTCGGTCGTCGGACAGCACGCAGTGCCGAAAAAGACATCGAATCCGCGATGGATGGGACCACCCAGGATCGATCGCCCGAAATCGATCCGTTTGACCGCCTCAAGTCCGTCCTTGTGGATCGGTTTTCCATCGGCGTCGAAGAATGTCATCCCGACGTGCCATTTGCCGAAGCATGCAGTGGCGTAGCCCTTGTCGCGGAGCATCTGTGGCAAGGTCAGCCGACCCTCTTCGATAAGGCACGGGCCGCCGGCTCCCGTGAAGACGCCGCGCTTGCCCGTTCGAAACGCCATCCGCCCGGTGAGCAGGCTGTAACGTGTTGGCGTGCAAACCGTAGAAGGGCTGTGGGCATCGGTGAAACGCATCCCTTCGGCAGCCAGCCTGTCCAGGTTGGGGGTCGGGACCTTTGCCTGGGCGTTGTAGCAAGCGACATCTCCGTAGCCGAGATCATCGGCCAGGATGAAAACGATGTTCGGTAGCTTTCCTGTCCCGGCCATCGCCGCCGGGACAACAGCGCGACTGTTGTCCTGTGGTCCCGCTCCGACTGGTCTTGACACGGCCAGCGCGGTCAGACCTGCAAGAGCCAACGCCGTCAGTCGAGTGAGGTTGAAACGATTTTGATTCATGCTGTCTCCTCATGTGCGAAGCTGCCAGCTCAAATTGTCATGCTCAACCCCTGGCCCGCAGTTTCAACAGTTGACCGACGAGACACGTTATCGAACTTGCCGCCAGAACGAGCAGCCATCCGGAGACGCCGGGATTGACGAGTTTCAATATCGCCGCCATGGGAGGCAGATATACCGAAAGGATCAGAAGGACCGTGCATAATCCGAGGGCTCCCCAGACATACGGGTTGCTCGTGACATCGTTCTTGAGCAAAGATGTCTTTCTCGCTCGCATGTTGAAGATGTGCCACAATTGCGAGAATGCAAGCGTTAGAAACGATACCGTCACGGCCTGGCTTTTGTCCAGCCCAAGCATGTTCTTCAAGGCGAGGGCAAAGACCAACAGCACGGAAAAGGTGATCGACATGCCATATCCGAAAATCGAAAACCAGTAGCTCTTCGGCAGGATCGGTTCATCCGGAGATCGCGGCCAGGCCTGCATTATCGCAGGATCACCCTTGCCGACGCCGAGCGCCAGCGCAGGGAATACATCTGTGACCAGGTTCAGAAAGAGAATCTGCAGCGGCAGAATCGGCATCGGGGCATTAACAACCGATGCGGCGAAGACAATCATCACCTCACTGATATTGCAGCTCAGCAGATAGATCACAAACTTTCTTATGTTCTCGAAAATTATCCGGCCTTGCTCGACGGCGACGACGATCGTCGAGAAGGCGTCGTCCTTGAGGACCATGTCGGCGGCTTCCTGTGCGACTTGAGTGCCTCGTTGGCCCATCGCGATGCCGATGTCGGCCTTCTTCAAGGCCGGGGCGTCATTGACGCCGTCACCGGTCATTGCGACAACAGCCCCGGTCTGCTGATGAACGGCAATCAGGTCGAGCTTTTGTTTCGGGCTGACCCTCGCGAAGACAGCCGTCTGGCGGTAGTTTTCTCGATCTGCTTGCGACATCGTTTCAAATGCCTTGATGTCACTGCCGACAACAGCTCTTGCCTGCCCGGGTTCGGCCAAACCGATTGATGACGCAATGTTGACGGCCGTGTTGGGATGGTCTCCGGTTATCATGACCGTCTGGATGCCCGCGCCTCGACAGGCCGCAATGGCCTGACACACGTCCTGCCTGGCCGGGTCCTCCATGCAGGCCAGACCCAAAAGGGTCAGGTCCTCGTACGGATCGGATTCCAGCGATTCGCCCTCTTTCATGGCCAGCGCCAAGACGCGGTACCCCTGCTTGGCCAGTTCGCTGTTTTGCTGCAGCCAGAATGCCCTCTGTTCGTCGCCCATCTCTTCGCGCCCGTTTCCGCCGGCAACCCACG
>LJTR01000222.1 GCA_001303465.1 Phycisphaerae bacterium SG8_4 | reverse complement strand
CGGGACACGGCAATCACGGCAAGCTCATGGGCAGCCCACAGCGAACCGCCGGCTATGAAGGCCAAGGGCTCTATCTGGGCGCCGACAACTATGTAGCCATCCAGAACTTCCACTACGACAACGCCGCAGGAATCCGCGAACTTGCAGTGGCGGCCTGGGTTCGGACAGACACCGGGGCCAACCAGATAATCGCGTCCTTCGATCGCAACGAGTATTGGCGTCTCCAGATCAACGGAGAGGTCGCCACTCCCGGCCAGGTCGGCTGGCATGTTTGGACCGACGCCGAGCAGAGTGACTACGGCAGCGTCAGACGCGTGGATGACGGGCAGTGGCATCACATCTGTGGCGTTTTCGAATTCGGGTTATCTACCATCTACGTCGATGGCGAGCCCGAGCCTTCCGTCCGGGTGGGCTCAGGTCTCGGGCGGGGAAGAGACATTCGCTACGGTTACGTTGGGACGGGCTCGGAATCGACCTCGTTCAATGCTGATCCCAGGACGCCGGAAGACTGGCTCCAGGGTGAGGTGGACGAAGTTCGCATCTACGACAGGGCACTGACCAAGGAAGAGATCGCGCAGATCATGAGAGTCGATCCCCTGGCAGCCTGGGCCCATCAGCCCGCGGGCGGTGTGTTCGATCTCGACAGTGTTCCAACGTCACTTGCCTGGACCCGTGGTGACAGCGCGTCTCAACATGATGTGTACTTCTCGACCGACCTGGACGCCATCAAGCGCGCCGATGCATCGGACACTACGGGCATCTATCGTGGCAGACAGTCCGGTACGACTTACGTACCGCCTGAAGGTTTCGACTGGGGACAAACATACTACTGGCGCATTGATGAGTTCAACAACGACGGTACCATAACCGGAGGTGCAATCAGAATCATTGAAGTGACCGACTTCCTCGTCGTGGATGATTTCGAGGACTACAATGATTACACGCCCGATGAGATATGGAGCACGTGGATAGACGGATTCGGGACCACGACAAACGGTGGCCTGGCCGGCCACCCGGACCCAATCGATCCGGCGGGGGGAAGCCACTATGTTGAGACCACCATAGTACACAGCCGCGCCCAGTCGATGCCTGTACGTTATGACAACAACCTCAAGTACTCCGAAGTGACAAGGACGCTTGGGCCGGCACAGGATTGGACCAGACACGGCGTTGCCTTGCTATCGCTTCGGATTCATGGCGCCTCGGCTAATGCGGTCGAAAAGTTGTACGTTGCTCTCAACGGCATTGCGGCGGCATATGATGGTGACCCTGCCGTGGTGCAGACAACTGACTGGACCGAGTGGGCCATACCTCTGCAGGTCTTCGCAGACCAGGGCGTGAACCTGGCCGCCATCAACACGATTTCCATTGGCCTGGGCGATAAGAACAATGTCGTCGCGGGCGGCTCAGGTGTTATCTACGTTGACGATATCAGACTGTACCGGCCGGCCTCACAGTAAGGCGGGGCCAACCGATCGGCGGCTGATTGTGCCGTGGAAATTGCCAGTTTGAGTCAAATTCGGGCCTATGACGGATGCAACCGGCATAGGCCCGTTCGTTGTGTTTCTGCAGCCCTGCCACTATGGGGTCTCGCCGCCGGCCACCTTCAATTTTGGCCAAATACCGCCCTATTGACGGCCTTGGGGGCAAAGAGTCCGGAGAAAGCCCCGGGCGACAAATGTCAGATTTTCGCTTGACAAACTCGCGCCGGTTCACTATTTAAGGCGTTTCCAGTCCGCTGTAGTATGCGTATGTGTTGATATTTTGTTGCGCTGCAGGCGCGTTTGTGATGACAGAGTTGTGGAGTAGCTGAAGATGTTACCTGTAAAAAAGACCAGCAAGAGCAAGACCCGGAGCCGCCGGAGCCATCACCGTCTAAAGACTGTGAATTATTCGGTCTGCAAGAAATGTGATCAAGCCAAGCTGCCGCACGCGGCCTGTTCGAATTGCGGTTATGTGAATCCGAGAATCACGTTGAAACTCGGCAAAGAGTCTAAGTAGGGGCTTGGCGAGTATGCGAATAGCTTTGGATGCAATGGGGGGCGACGATGCCCCGGAACAGATTGTTGCCGGCGCGATTGAGGCGATCGAGCACCTCGGCAGCGATGACGAGCTGATACTCGTCGGCTCCGAAGAAGCGGTGGAGGCCTATCTGCCGCCTGCCGGCCGGCGAGAAGGGAAGATCAGCGTGTTCCATGCTCCTGATGTTATCAGCATGGATGCAACACCCATTGAGAGTCTGCGGAAAAAACCCAAGAGTTCAATAGCCGTTCTGGCCAAACTGGCCAAGAGAGACCAGGTCGATGCGGTCATCTCGGCGGGAAATACGGGCGCTTGTGTCGCGGCTTTTCAGATGCGGATGAGGAATCTGCCCGGCGTTGTCCGCCCGGGCATAGCGGTGGTTTTCCCGACACCCGAGGGACCCGTGACGATATGCGACGTAGGCGCCAACATCGCCTGCAAACCGATAAATCTTTATCAGTACGGTGCGATGGCGAGGGTCTATTCAAGAAACCTGCTCGGGATCGAGAACCCGAGGGTCGGGCTTATGAGCATAGGCTCCGAAGACGCCAAGGGTAACGAGCTGGTCAAAAAGACGCTGGACATGATGAAATCCGATTCGAAAATGAACTTCGTGGGCAACATTGAGGGAAGAGATATCTTCACCGGCGCCTGCGAGGTTGTTGTCACCGAGGGTTTTGTGGGAAACGTGATTTTGAAACTAACCGAAAGCCTCGTTGACGGGTTATTCAGGGCCATAAGGGATGAGCTTATGGAGGAGAAGATCCAGCTCGCCATGGAATTCAAGCCTGTGATGAAAAGGATTTACACGAAATACGACTACAGTGAGTACGGCGGAGCGCTTCTGCTGGGCGTCAATGGAACCGCCGTGATCTGCCACGGCGCGAGCCAGAGCAAAATGATCAAGAACGCGATTCTGGCTTCGAAAAGATTCTACACTAAGAAGATAAACGACAAGATCGTCGAATATCTCTCGGGAACTAGCCTAGGGACAACTGATGAATAACCCACCCAACGGTCGTCCGCCCGCTCACCGTGCAGTCATCACCGGTCATGGTTCGTTTGCACCGGCCAAGACGCTGACAAATGATGAGCTTGGAAAGATGGTGGACACCTCGGACGAGTGGATTACGACCCGGACCGGGATCAAAGTCCGACATATTACCGCGGACAATGAGAGCACGGCATGGTTGGCCACGGAGGCGGCGAAGAAAGCGCTTGCTCAGGCTGATCTCGATGCCGAGGAGCTTGAAATCATCATAGTGGCCACGATTACCCCGGAGATGGTTTTTCCGTCTACCGCCTCCTTTGTACAGCGGACTCTTGGGGCACACAGAGCATGGGTCTTCGACATGGCTGCCGCCTGCAGCGGCTTTGTATACAGCCTTTCGATAGTGCAGCAGTTCATAGAGAGCGGCCGGTACAAGAACGCCCTTGTGATAGGAGCTGAGACGCTGACCAAGATTGTCGACTGGACGGACCGGACCAGTTGCATACTTTTCGGCGATGGCGCCGGTGCGGTAGTGATCGAACGAAGTGACGACGGACACAAGGGCATTATATACAGCACAATGCACTCGGATGGAGATCGCTGGGAGGCGTTGAATTGCCAGGCGTATGGCTCGCGCTATCCGGTGAGCAGGGAACTGGACGATCCGAAGATGGTCTTTATGCAGATCAAGGGCCGGGAGGTGTATCAGCAGGCTATTCGCCGTATTGTTGAAACTGTAAACGACTCTCTCGATGCCTGTGGTTTGACCCTTGGTGACGTTGGGATGGTCATCTCGCATCAGATGAATGCTAGAATTATCGAGTCAGTTGCAAAGCGATTGGAGTTGCCTGATGAGAAGGTCTTCATCAACATCAATGAATACGGCAACACATCTGCGGCTTCAGTGCCGATCGCCTTCGATGAATGTGTCAGGACCGGCAAGATAAAACGAGGTGACATCGTAATTTTGGTGGCTTTTGGCGCAGGATTAACTTGGGGGGCAAATGTGCTTGAATTCTAATTGCCCGCATTGCATCGTGCTTATTGCGACAAATTGGCATCGATCGCCATCTGGCTCGCAATTCGGGATATGACATATGGTACACGAAACACAGATTTTAAGAGACGAATTATGAAGACTGCTTTTCTATTTCCGGGCCAAGGCGCTCAAGTCGTTGGAATGGGCGCTGAAATTGCCAAAGCGTTTTCTGTGGCGGCGGAAATCTTCGAAAGGGCGAACGATATCACCGGTCTGGATCTGAGCAGGATCTGTTTCGAGGGCCCTGCCGAGCAATTGAACAGCACGACGATTTCGCAACCTGCGATTTTTGTCGCTTCGGCGGCAATCTTGGAGGTCCTCCGGACAGAGGCGGCGACCAGCGGAATACACCCCGGCGTTACGGCGGGACTGAGCCTTGGAGAGTACACCGCTCTGTATGCAGCCGGGCTGATCAGTTTCGAGGATGCACTCCTACTCGTGCAGAAACGTGGCCAGGCAATGCAGGCAGCGGCCGACGCCAGCGAAGGCGGGATGGTCAGCATAATCGGCCTTGATGAGCAAACGATCCGCCGGCTTTGCGCCGACGCGAGCCAAGGTGAGCTTCTTGTGCCAGTCAATTTCAACTGCCCCGGTCAGATTGCAATCAGCGGCACTGCGGCTGCTTGCCAGAGGGCTGAATCGCTGGCGGACAAGTACGGCGCGATCAAGGCCATACGCCTCGAGGTTGCCGGGGCCTTTCACACCGAGATGATGTCAACTGCCGCCGAGGCCCTCAGAGAAGCACTGTCGAAGTGCGAGATAGGCGAGCCTTCGCAAACGCAGACTATTGCCAACATAAATGCCGACTACTACCAGAGCAGCGAGGCGATCGCCGATGGTCTGGCAAAGCAGTTGACCTGCCCGATACTGTGGCAGCAGTGCGCCGAGCGGCTGTTGGCAGACGGGGTCGAAGAGTTCTATGAGATAGGGCCGGGCAGGGTCCTGACGGGTCTGATGCGAAGAATCCATAGAAAAACGAAAGTTGTCAACGTCAGCAATCTGCACACGTTGACGGAATTGCTGGAGCAGGTCCCGAGCCAGATTCGGGGCTGAGCGGTGTCTTGACTTTTGAAATCACTTTTGGAGATGTCAAGGATGGCGGATAAAAGACTGGCCTTGGTTACCGGCGCTGCCAGAGGGATAGGGCGAGCGATTGTGCTCGAATTGCTAGAGCAGGGCCGCCTCGTTGCGGGGCTCGATATAAATGCCGAACAGCTTGGCGAACTCGAGAAGGTTGTCGCCGAAGCGGGCCATACCGTTGTGACAAAGTGTCTGGACATAACCAAGTCCGATGAACTTGCGAACGTTATGGAGGACCTCGCTGGCGAACACGGCGGGATCGGGATATTGGTGAACAATGCCGGCATCACGCGGGACAAGCTGATGATGCAGATGAAGGACGAAGATTTTGACAGTGTCATAAACGTCAATCTGCGGGCTGCTTTCATGGCGACCACCTTTGCGCTTCGGTCGATGGTAAGAAACAAATTCGGGCGGATCGTAAATATGAGTTCGGTGGCAGGCGTCATGGGTCAGGCCGGGTCGAGCAATTATGCCGCCAGCAAGGCCGGTCTTATCGGCATGACCAAGTCCGTCGCACGGGAAGTCGGCAAGAAGAACGTCACCGCCAATTGCATCGCGCCGGGATTTATCATGACCGAGATGACCGCCGTGCTGCCGGACGCCGTTAAGGATGCCGCAAAGCAGATAATTCCCGTGCGGAGGTTCGGCCAGGTCCAGGACGTTGCCAAGGCAGCAGCGTTCCTTGCAAGTGACCAGGCGGGCTACATAACCGGTCAGGTGCTCTGTGTGGACGGCGGAATGGCGATGTAAAAAAAATAAAAAAATGTTTGTGGGTGGCTGTTTTTGTCGGTAACATAGCCCGCCGCAATGAATTGCCAATATAGCCTTTGCGGCCGGTTCTGTTGACGAAAATCGTTTGAAAACAAGATTGTGAGATAGATTCCTGATGTTATTAGGGAGGACTAACAAGTGAGTACCGAAGGCGTAGATATTCAGGCGATTGAAAAGAGAGTAGTGGAAATCATAAGTGAGCAGATGGGCGCCGACAAGGCTGAAATCACGCGAGAGACTTCATTCATAAATGACTTGAATGCCGATTCACTGGATACCGTGGAGCTGGTGATGGAATTCGAGGACGAATTCGATATGAGCATCCCGGATGAAGAGGCCGAGAAGATCCAGACAGTCGGCGCCGCGATCGATTACATTGCAACTATAGCGCAATCCAAGAGCCAAGAGTAGCGAACAAGTTCAATATGAGCAAAAGGCGAGTTGTTATTACAGGCCTGGGTTGTGTTACTTCTCTAGCGGAGTCTGCACATGACCTTTTCGTGGCGCTGTGCGAAGGCAAGAGCGGTATTTCCCCCATCGAATCGTTTGATGCGAGCGCGTACCCGGTGCGTTTTGGAGGCGAGGTAAAGAACTTCGATGTCACCAAGTATGTCGACCGTCGCGAGAGCAAGCGGATGGACCGCTTTACTCAGTTCGCCATGGCCGCGGCGGACCAGGCCGTCACCGACAGCGGGCTGGACTTCTCCAAGGCCGACGTGTTCGGCGCCGGCGTTGTCGTAGGCACCGGCATTGGCGGCATAAAGGAGATCGAAGACCAGCACATCAGGCTGCTCGACAAGGGCCCGGGCAAGGTTTCGCCTTTTTGTGTCCCGCGACTCATGGCCAACGCCGGCAGCGGCAATATCGCAATTCGCTACGGGCTGCGCGGTCCGAATTTCTGCGTATCGAGCGCCTGCGCCTCGGGCAATCATGCCATCGGCGAAGCGTTCGCCAACATCCTCGCCGGACGCAGTGACATCATGATCGCCGGAGGCGCCGAAGCGGCTCTGACTCCGGTCGGGCTGGCCTCGTTTTGTGCCGCCCGCTCGCTAAGCACGCGAAACGACGACCCGACGGCCGCGTCGAGGCCCTTCGACAAGAACAGAGACGGTTTTGTTCTTTCCGAGGGCGCCGGCATCCTAATCCTGGAAGAACTCAGCCACGCCAAAGAACGCGGCGCGAACATCCACGCCGAGCTGCTAGGTTATGGCGCGACCGATGATGGCTACCACATTACGGCACCGCTACCTGATGGCGCCGGTGCAGCGGTGACTATGAAGCTTGCACTAGCCGACGCCGGCCTGTCGCCGAACGAGATTGACTATATTAATGCACACGGGACGGGCACCGAACTCAACGACTTCGCCGAAAGCTCAGCTATCAGATCTGTCTTTGGCGAGCGCGCAAGCAAGATCCCTGTCAGCTCGACCAAGAGCTGCATCGGCCACCTTCTTGGCGCCAGCGGCGCGGTCGAGCTTATCGTTTGCATAAAGGCCATCAACGAATCGATCGTCCCACCGACCATAAACCTTCAAGACCCGGACCCGAAATGCGGCGCCGACATGGACTTTGTCCCGCTCCAAGCCCGCGAGGCCCAAGTCAATTTCGCTCTGAGCAACTCTTTCGGCTTCGGCGGCCACAACGCCTGCCTAGTCGTGGGAAAGCCATAGATTAGCTTGAAATCACAACTGTCTTCATTTGTTGCCCGGCCGCAGCCAAAAGCCGGGCAACGGCAGAGGCGGTTACAGGATTCGCCTATCAGATGAACATGCCATTGGCTATTGTGC
>LJTR01000221.1 GCA_001303465.1 Phycisphaerae bacterium SG8_4 | reverse complement strand
ATCCGTCATCTTTCCTCGACGTATCCCACGTGTCACCTTGTCTGGCACCGTTGACATGCAACGACAAGCGGCATCGGCCCTCTTTCACATTGAAGTATCGCACGTCTACATCATAGCAGCCGCTGTCGGCTGTATAGGGTTGATTGAACGGCGTCCGGATGCGACCGCGATCCCTGCCGGCAAGTCGTACGCTGAGTCTGTGGGAGGCTCGTCGATCGTTGCGGTCCTCGACATCGAAGTTGTTCAGAGTCAGGAAGTTCTCGGCCTCAATCCTCACGTAATCCCTTGGATCCAGAGCCACCGGGATCTTCTTATCATCGAGCAGACTCTTCAACTTGACCAGGTCGGCGTCCTCGTCTCCGGTCAGAAGGAAATACGTCATGGTCGAGTCGGAAATGTCAGCTCGCAGCTCCGCCTCTAAACGCGTAAATGTCCATGCAAGCCTGGAATCGCGAGAATCCCTCATCCAGTGGTACAAACGCCACTGCTCCGGTGTGGATTTCCTGCCGACTCCGCCCGGATGCGCGAGGTTTCGATTGCCGTCCGTGACCTGGATCCAATTGATACCTGACGGTATAACATCCCGTTTGTTGTGGTTGTGCAGTGCTCGGTCGCTGCTCGTATAGCCATCATTCCAGCGACTGTGGGAAATACAGTACACGTACTTTCTCCTGGCCGGGTCGGACTTCTCTATCCCGAGATACGGCACCTCCATTGGACCAGCCAGAATGTAGTACAACGGGTTGTCCGCCGATGAGGCGTTGATCGCGTTCTTGATGCTCTCGACCGCACCGTCCAGATCCTTCTGGCAGTCAAAGAGGATCGAACGAGGAATGTTGTACCTGTCTGCAGAGCCGAGGACACTTTCTGTCATCTCCTTGTGGAACCGCGGATCGTTCTCAATAAGTATATTGCAGTAGTCAACGTGGACAAGCTTCTCTGTCACCCCGCATGCGTCAAGCATAGCGACGGCAACGGGGAAGGCCCCCCAGTCGTCTTCGTCGTTATAATTGCCGTCGGAGCTGAACGCAATTCGGCCCTTGAAATTCTTGCCGTCAAACGGCCCCGGAAATGCACACAGCATCGAGGTGCACAAGAGGACGACGATTGCTGCTGCACTTCTAATTCTCGCATTGCGTTTCATCTGCGACTCCCAGTTATGGTGCCGCCGACTGAAAATTCCCGTTCTTGCGCGGGTAAGCGGCTTTACAATAACAGGTTCTGGTTCTGCTCGCGGGAATTTACTACCCGGAAAGGTATACCCTTGGTTTTACTGCCTCGAATTACATCACCTGAGGATATTATCTAACAGTCTCAGGGACAAAGTCAAGGACTTCCTGCCCTGAGCTTCCTGCCCTGGGCTTGGAGGTATATCGGCGGCGCTCTTGACAGAGCAACTGAAGACCTATACGATGTTTTAAACGCAGCTGCTAGATCGTCCAGGAGGCAAGACTATGAACCGCATGACTTTTCTATTGACCTGTTCGCTGGTCGTCTCGCTCGCGGCAGCCACGCCGGCGGCTGATACACTCCAGTTTGATGGCTGGCGGCCCTTTTCGCCCCGCGGCCAAATCAGTCCGGACTTTGAAATCCGTCGCGAAGGTGGACCGCAGGGGCGCGGAGGACTCGTGATCGCGCACGACGATCGTGAGTATCTCGACGGCGCCTGGATGAAGACCCTCGAAGTCGCAGGTGACTGTCACTACCGTATCACCGCGTACAGCCGAACCACTAACGTCGCCAACGCCCGCGCTCACACTTTCGTCGAGTTGCTGTTTCACGACGCAAACGGCGAGCTTGTCCAGGATAAGCAGATAGGCGTCAAATGCCGGCCGTTCTACCCTCCACAGGCCAAAGCCGATCATCCAGGCTGGGCGAAGTTCACCGGAATCTACCGGGCTCCGGCGGCCGCCACACATGCAACGATCAAACTCCATCTGCGCTGGGAACCACGAGGGCAGGTCGAATGGGCCGACGTCTCATTGGTCAAGTCCGGTCCTCGGCGCCCCCGGAAGGTGCGCCTGGCGGCAGCCAACTACCACCCACGCAACGGGAAGAGCGCACGTGACAACCTCATCCAACTCAAGCCTCACATTGCCCGAGCGGCCGAGCTTGACGCTGACCTCGTAGTCCTAGGTGAGTGCATTACTTCGGTAGGCACAGCCCTCTTGGCTGCCGATGTCGCAGAGCCTGTGCCGGGTCCGTCCACCGAGTACCTCGGACGTCTTGCCAAAGAGCATGGCCTTTACGTGGTGACGAGCCTCCACGAGCGAGAGGACCACTTGATCTACAACACCGCCGTGCTGCTCAGCCCCGAGGGCAATCTCGTCGGCAAGTATCGGAAGGTATGCCTTGCCCGCGACGAGTACCGCAGGGGTACCGCCCCCGGTCAGGAATTTCCGGTCTTCGATACTGACATCGGCCGAATCGGCATGATGATCTGCTTCGACGTGCACATGCCAGAGGTCGCCCGGGGACTTGCCGCAAACGGGGCAGAAATCATCGCAATGCCCATTATGGGAGGCCACCCTACTCTCGCCCGGGCACGCGCCATCGAGAACCAGATATACCTCATAACGTCGACCTACAGTATTAACGACGACTGGATGCAAAGCGGCGTCTGGGATCTCGGTGGCGAGATGCTCGTCCGCGCCACGGAAAAGGACAGCGTCGTCGTCGCCGAGGTCGATTTGTCCAAGCAATACTTCTGGCGCGCCAACATGGGTGAATTCAAGGGCCGCCTGCGACACGAGCGGCCCGCGGTCAGATTGCCCAAGTGAGGTGACGGCGTGCTCGCGGAAATCACCGCGGTCTCTCCGTTTCGTGCAGATAAGGGAATCGCTCCCAACACCACCGCCAATCTGCGTTAACACCCGCGTCCGGCTGGAGCGTGGAAATGGGCAGATCTCCGATGAAGATCCTCCAAGTTTCGCTGTGGACCCACTTGTATTTCTCCGCGTGGCCGTCGGCAAAGCCGAAAGTGGCCGACTTGCTGTGGAAAGTGGCCAGCGCATCCACCCATCGAGTGTCTATCCAGGGAGCGAAACTCCAGCCGCCATGATCATAGTTGAAGTTGGGGTTTTGGAATTCGCTTTCGACAAAGAGGTATTTTTTGCTGGCGTGCGTGATTTCTGTCAGCTTCTTGGGGAAGTACCTGTAACGGGCCTCCGTCCAGGAGTGAAACCCTTTTCTGGCCGCCGACAGGACGTCAGGGATGATATAGCTACGATACATCCGCTGGTGCTCCGGCGCCCCCGTCTGATACCGGTTGTCACCGGGGCAGTGATACATCTGGTGGTTGTTTATGTAGGGATACATGGCTCCTCGTTTGATACCGCGGACGCGGTCCGCGAGCAGCGGAGTGCCGCTGATGTACGCGCCGCCCGCGTCTATGGGGGGCAAAACCCACATGGGACTGTCCAGATTGGCCATGTCTACATGGCCCCGGACGATGCGGCTGTCGTTGTCGTCTGCGTACATCGTATAGGCCAGCACGAGAGATCGCTGGTTGGCAAGACAGTTCGAACCGCGCGCCAATTCTTTGGCGGCCTTGAGAGCGGGCATCAGAATGGCCATCAGTATCGCGATAACCGCGATGACAACCAGCAGTTCGATAAGCGTGAAGGCTCGTTTCCTGAACATCTGCCATCTCCTTCTTCTGTCGGCTGTTTCAATTGGACAGCAATTTGATTATACTCAATTCTTTACGAAAGTGAAACCATATACCGGTTCCCGGGCAAGGCAATGTGGATTTGTTCCGGCGCCCAAAGCTGTCTTATCGCAAACCAAATCTCAGGAGGTTACTCGAATGTGCAAGAACACCGGTCTCCCAAACGTGTTAATCTTGTTGGCTGTTTGTTATTGCTGCTCCGGCCAGGATGTTAGAAACGACGGCATAAGGCCCTGGTCGGAGAATCCCCGCTATTGGCAATACCGCGGTGAGCCGGTGCTTCTGCTGGGCGCAAGCGACGACGACAACCTGTTCCAATGGCCCTCGCCTGACTTAGAGAGTCATCTCGATGCGATGAAGGCGGTTGGGGCAAATTACGTTCGAAATACGATGAGCGACCGCAGGGACAAGGGATTCGAATTGTATCCTTTCAGCCAGCGCGACGACGGAAAGTACGATCTAGGTCAATGGAACGATGCCTACTGGAAACGGTTTGAGCGCTTTCTCGCCGAAACGGCCAAGAGAGACATTATCGTTCAGATCGAGGTTTGGGATCGCTTTGACTACTCCAGGGAAAACTGGCCGGGACATCCCTACAACCCGAAGAACAACGTGAATTATTCGGGCAAAGAAAGTACCCTGGCGGCGGTCTATCCGGATCATCCGGGCCGAAACGTCCAGCCGTTCTTCTTCACAACGCCCAAGCAGCGAAATATCACGACCGTGCTGAAATACCAGAAACGCTTTGTCGAAAAGATGCTGTCGCATTCTCTCAAGTACGATCACGTACTCTACTGCATGGACAACGAAACGTCAGGCGCCGAACAGTGGGGCCGCTATTGGTCGCAGCTTATTCTGGATCAGGCAAAGGCCAGAGGCAAGAAGGTCTACGTGACGGAAATGTGGGACGATTGGGACCTCAAGGCCGCGAGACACAAACGCACGTTTGATCATCCGGATCACTACGCCTTCTGCGATGTATCTCAGAACAATCAGAAGAAGGGGCAGGAACACTGGGACAACTTCCAGTGGACACTTCAGTACACTGCCAAAGAAGCCCGGCCGCTGAACACGGTCAAGACTTACGGCGCCGACGGCGGCAGGCACGGCAACACGCGAGACGGTATCGAACGCTGGTGGCGCCATGTCATCGGAGGCGCCGCGACGGCGTGCTTCCATCGGCCCACTTCCGGCCTGGGCCTGTCGGAGCTATCTATAGCGTCGGTCAAGGCGGCCCGCAAGCTCGAATCGATCATGAAACTCTGGGACATCGAGCCGGCCAATAAGTTGCTGAGTGACAGAGAGAGCAACGAGGCGTATCTTGCCTGCAATCAGGGCAAGGCTTACGCCCTCTACTTCACCGACGGAGGTGAGGTCGGGCTCGATATGCGAAAGGCCCGCGGACGGTATCTGCTGAGATGGATTGATCTTTGCACTGGCGAATGGACAGGCGAGCGATCAATTGAAGGTGAGAAGATCGTGACGATCAAGGCCCCGGGCAAAGGCCACTGGCTTGCGGTAATCACCCGGAAGTAGCTAAACACCGAAAGGATATTATCATGACTGGTTCACGAACAACTTTAGTTTGTCTTTTTGCGGTTGTCCTGGGACTTGGCGCTATTGCCTGCGCGGGGATCGAGCGGTTCAAGCCCAAAGAAGGAGACGCAATAGCGGTATGGCGCATTACGAACGATCCGATTGTGCGCGACCATGCCAACTACCACAACACGCAGTGCTGGAGCCCGGACGGGCGCTACCTGTGCTTCACTCACTATGCAAGCAACGGCCGGCAGTTCGGCTCGTCTTCGGCCGCTGAGGTGCATCTGTACGACCTGCACGAGCAAAAGGACATCATTATCGAAAAGGGAACCAATCCGCGCTGGGCCAACAAGCACAACTGGCTGTTTTACCTTCGATACCGGCCGGACGACGGCCCGCGTCACGGCAAGGGCACTCAGGTCATGTGGAAGAACCTCGAAACCGGCGAGACGACGCGCATCGGCTACGGAATCGAGAGATTGAAATACACCGACTGCGACGACCGCTGGCTGTACGGATACGGGGTGCGCGGGCCGCAGGACAAAGACAGAATGCCCCTTCGCCTGGCGATCGCGCCGGATTCGGCCCTTGAAACCCTGCCGGGCGACTGGCAGGTCGGATACAACTCTCTGATGGTCAATCCTGTACACCCGATGATCGTCTCGCGGGACCACAACTACCGCGACTACTATTACGCCACGGAAGGAACCCGCGATATCCCCTTTGTGGCGCGGCATTTCTTCGATCACGATCTGGATGGGGAGAATCGCACGAGACCCTTTCCCTCGATGGAAGGTTCTCACTTTTCGTGGTCGGGTGACGGCTCCGTCTTCCTTCTGGGCAACGGCATGATGCGAGGCAAGATATGGGACGAGCCCCTTCCCAGCAACATCCATTTTCTTGCCGGCATCAGCACAGGCGACGTCAGCCCCTGCGGCCGGAGCGGGCGATGGATTTGCGGTGACTCCGGCGTGGCCGAGATTCGCGTGGCGGACTTGCGCAGCGGCGAGGGACGGACGGTCATGGAGACGAATTCGTATCTCTGCTTTCCTTCGAGCCGGGATTACTCGGGACCGTACGATATCGACTTGAAGGGAAGCCCCGATGCAACCAAGATCGCGTTTGTCTCGACCTATAATCTGAAGGATGGCCCGGTCGCACGGATAGTCGAATCAAGCGACGACATGATCCGAGTCAACAGCACCGAAGGATTTCCCGATAAAGGCAGACTCATCAACGCCTCGGGCTTCGGTGGAGAAGTCCTGAGCTACGAGCGCAAGACAGAGAATACTTTCGAAGGACTTACCCGGGGATTGTACGGGACATCGAAAGACGCCAGGCTATACAAAGGCCGGCCGCTTACGTCTTTCGAGGCAATGCTGATTCCGGAGGAGCTTCGCAAGGACCTGCCTTTGAAGCAGAGCGGCATACTCAACATCATCAAGGACAAGGATTCGCCCCTGCTGCTTCAGCGATCATCCGATCTCTATGCGGTCGTCATCCGACTGCCCGACCGGCCTCATCTGAGGAAGGTTGGCGACAGTGTTCAACTGGTCCCCGGGGAAAACCACTGGGAAACGTGCGGCTACCACTTGTTGAAAGGCGGGGTGAAGATTACCGACAGCCCCGTTCGCCCGGGCCGGTCGCTGGAACTGCCCGGTGAAGGTGAGTACACCGCTGTTGCAGTTGAGTGGTCGGGGCTTTCAAGTAAACCAAGTTTGCCTCTGCGGATTCGTTCTCGCGCAGCGGTGGAAGTCCTGCCAGACAAACCGGACGACTTCTCCTGGACGCGGCAGCGGCGTTACGTCGCAGACGGCAAGACCGTCACCGAAACGGTTCACCTGCACGACGGGGTAGTCCAACGCTCATGGTATCTAGACGGAGGACTCACCGAGAATCACAGCCTGAACGCAGAAGGGAAGGCCACTCGCCGGGTCTTCTACCGGAACGGCAAGATCGCCAGACGACAATACCACGATAGCAGCGGCTACCAGATCACTACGGAGCTTTTCGACCCAGACGGCTTCATCACCGAATCAATCCAGCACGGATCAAGACCCAGACATTGGTGGTACGAGAAAGGCGTCCCTGTTAAATACACTCGCGCCTCGGATACCTATGTCAGAGACGGCGAGCGCTGGATAAGGGCAAGGTGAGCTACAGGGCCTCGATCAACGGATTGAACAGGTATTTCTCCAGGCCGCCCCAGAATCCTTCGCCTTTGGAAGGATCGTAGAGATTGCCGCCATTGCGAACGACGACCAGATCGAGGCTGGGGACCACAAGCAGTACCTGGTTGCCGGCGCCGGCTCCCGCAAAGGCATCGCGCGGGACTTTGGGCCAGACGGCGTCGAAATTTGTGTACCAACCCAGGCCGCAGGCCGGCTGCGGATTTCCAGGCGGACGATCGGGCAGCGGAGTCCCGGCGTAGCGCAGCACCGTCTCGATCCAGCCATGGTCGATGAGCTGTTTGCCCTGCCAGTCGCCTTTTCTCAGCATGAGCCT
>LJTR01000220.1 GCA_001303465.1 Phycisphaerae bacterium SG8_4 | reverse complement strand
TCAGAGGCGCCAAGCTGGTGGTGAGCAACGATACGGGCCCGGGACATATAGCCGCGGCCTCGGGCGTGCCGCTTGTGTTGATGTTCGGCAGATCCAATCCCCTCAGAGTAGAGCCCTACAGAAGAAAAGAGTGCGTTGTGGCGATTGACCCTGAAGGCAGGGGGCTCGACATAAACAGCACCGACCCAAGGCACGATATCAAGGCGATCACCGTCGATCAGGTCTGGCAGAAAGCCCGCGAACAACTTGAGAATCCAAATCCCAAATCCCAAGCATGAAATCCTGAACAGATCAGAATGACCAAAACGATTCTTTCGTCTGAGGCCAGATTCCTACGCCCGCTGTGCTCGGTCGCAATGGCAAAAGCACCGGCGCACCTCAACACGTAGGATGGGCAAATGTTTTGCCCATGCGGTCGTTTTGGTCATTTGGCTATTTGGATTTTGATATTGTTCAGGATTTCCGAGACGACGCCGGGCAGCGGGCATCCGGAAACGGCACCGGAGTTGTCGGATTTCCGGGACAAGCCCGGGCAACAGTAATCCGGAAGAGACTCCGGAGTTGTCGTGCTTTGGATTTTGCCTACTGACTCATAAACGTCCAGGACACCTTGCCGTATCGGGATTGCCACTGATTGTTGGAGGTGGATGAACTGCCCCTTAGAATTCCGGAGACGTTTCGGACCTTCAGCTCCGTTATCGAAAAGACGCCCCTTTCATAATCAAATGTCTCGCCGTCGTCGTCGTAGAGCAGGTATGTGTTTTCCTTCCGGCCGTAATGACGGACCTCCAGATCGATTGGCCCTCTGGCCTTCTCGATGTTGTTCACCGGAGGCATCATGGGTATGATTCCGCCATCTTTCACGAACAGGGGGATTTGCTCGAGTTTTGTTTTGATCGTGATGGTCTCGTCATTTCCGGCTAGCTCACCAGTGTAGAAGTCGTACCAGTTGCCTCGCGGCAGCACGACCTTGCGGCTTTTCTGTCCGGCAAATACCGGCGCGACGAGCAAGGACGGTCCCATCATGTATTGATCTGTCGTCTCGAGCCGTTCAGTTTCGGTGTATGGGTTTTCTTCGTCATGGACCTTGCCGGCGATAACTTGCTCGGTATGATCGAAGCCGGCCTCCAGCACCATCGCCCTAAATGGGGGGATGCCTCTTTGATTGTATTCGTAAAAGGCCGTGTACATATAGGGAAGCAGGCGGGTCCGCAATTTGATGACATCTCGCACCATATCCGTGACTTTGGGAAAACTCCAAGGCTTCTTGCCCGACGACCAGGCGTTGAGCTGGACCAGCGGTGAAAAGCAGACCGATTGAAAACGCCTGAGCCACTCTTCGTCCGACCTTGCGCTGCGAATCTCAGGCGTCCATAACACGCCGGCCAGCGAGCAATTCACCAGAGCAGTGACATATCCCTGGTGATCGTAGTAGTCGCTGTATATCACAAAACCCAAAGAGCTGGCTGCGCCGTTGGAGCTTCTGACCAGTCCATAGGTTCGCCTGTTCATCTCGCCGAAGCGCTTCATGAACATGTCCTGCATCAAAAGGCCGTACAACTGGCGAATTTGCACGGCACTGTGCCCCGAAGGAAAAGACGCATGGTCGGGCCAGAGCCAGACATCGTAACCGTCTACCTCATCGAACTTGTAGCCGCTGACTCCAATGTCCAGATGATTCTTCTGATGGTGATCGAGTAATACCTTCCGGGCGGCCTCAATCGTGTAGTCCGGTACCTCGCCGAGCCAGACCGTGTGACTTGCCGTGTAGGGTTTCAGGGCATCCGAGATTGTCGACGTGGGTGCGACATAAGGATTCTCCCAGAGATTGACCTTGATGCCTTTCTCTGACAGGTGATTCACAAAACGTTTCGGGTTGCCAAATCGTGCCTTGTCCCAATCGAAGGAACAAGGATAGGCAAAGCTCTGCCAGCCCGGCTCAAGCCCGATCACGTCGAGCGGAAAATCCCTCTTCTCAAACTCGGCAACCTCCTTGAGCAAGTCGGAGTCCGAGCTTCTGGTATGCATTCGATGCCAGAACCCCAGGCCCCAGCGGGGGGCCAAGACACCGCCGCCGCAGTAGAGATTGTATCGTCTCACTGCTTCGAGAGGTGTGCTTCCGCCGAAGACGTAGACTTCCAGCCCTTCGCCGGCGACACTCGCCTCGACCGCGTCAGAAACCGGCCGCGCACTCCATTTCGAGCCGCCGGTTGTTCGATCGACATATGGTGGAAGCTTGCTGTCTTTTCGATTGCCTATGCCGACGTAGAATGAAGGACGGCGGGCAGTCGAGACAAAGACGCCGTAGCCTTTGCTCGATACGTAGAAGGGCACCGGCGCATGAGTATGGCCCTTGACGTCACCGTAGTGATCGACCTTCAAATGGTAGACATTGCTGCGACGGTTGATGCCCTTGAACTCGAGACCGAGCCCGTATATCTTCTCGGATTCTTCCAGCGGCAGTCTGACATTCGCGCCCGACGCACTTATTTGGCCACGAGTTGCATCTCGACTGAAAGGGAACTCGGAATCTCCCATCTCGGCGAGGGCCTGGATCTTAGGCGGCCGGGCATAATCCATAGATGCCAGTTCCTTCTTTCCGATAGACGCCTTCCAAACACCCGCCGCGACTCTCTCCCATTGCAGCACATCCATGGAAGAAATGGTCGTTACATCCGAATAAGCCCCAACGGACAAGCAGCACGTAAGCAGCGGGATAATCGCAGATTTAACTCTATACATACAATTTATCCGGTCATATGTTTTTCTTCTGATCGTGCGGTACGATGCATCGCACCATTTCATTCGAAGCTCACAATCACACTTCCCTTGTCTTTCCTGAGCCTGACTTCCTTCGTTTGCCCCCCGCACGTCACGGCATACTTGCCATAGAAAGCACGAACCCTGGATTGGCCGTTCTCGGCTGTTTTGCTGTCGATTGTGGTCCACCACTGCTTGAACACCAGGTCGCGATAGGCATCGGCAGCCGGGGTGGGTGTCCAGTCGCGCCGATACAATGAAGATTGCCTGATCCAGTTGGCGCCCTCCCAGAACCCCCACATGAGAATTCCTTCTACCGCCGGATGGGCAAAGCAGAGGCGATAGTATTCGACTATCGCTTTGGCCTTTGCCTGTTCCTGTTTGGCCGTGAGCTTCAAGTTTCTCTCTCGCACGTAGCGAGATCGCTGGCCCGGCATGTTGAACTCGGTTACGCGAATCGGCAGGCCGATCTTGGCCAGCTCATCGAGAGCATGCTGCAATGCCTCGGGATCAAAGGATTCTCCGTGCAGATGCCCCTGTACGCCGATTCCGGCAAACGGCACGCCCTCGTCGAGAAATCCGCGGATGTGTTCTATGTAGTCATCCAGACGGTTGCCGGTGAGGATGTCGTAGTCATTGAGGAAAAGTCTGGCGTCGGGGTCTGCCTCTTTGAACCAGGTTGCCATGTTCTTTGTAATGCCAGATCCAAGGCGATCCTGATAGTAGTTGGCGTGAAGCATTTCGTTGTTCAAATCGAATTCGGCAAATCGGCCCCGATAGCGACCGGCGATGTCCCTGGCCCGGTTCTCAAGCGTCCTTAGCAATTCGTCGTCATCCATCTGCTTCAACCAGTCCTGGACCCGGTTTGGGATGCCCCAGAAGACACAATGGCCCCGCAGTGGTATGCCATGCTCCTCAGTCCACGCCAGCATCGCGTCTACGATGCGATAGTCGACCTGACCCTTCCGGCGCTCCATCGAAGCCCACTTTACGGCATTCTCGGTAACGGCGGCGTTGAAGTTGGCCAGAAACGTCTCCTCGTAGCGGCGCTGGTCCTCTGGGCTCATCCGTCCGCCAAATGCTCCCGAAGACAGGGCGGCGCCGAACCAGAACTCATGCCGCAACTGCTCGATGTGGACCTTGGCTGCCGGCTTAGCTCGGACCACCAGTTCGCCCATCCGGTGCTCTCGAATTCTTGCCTCAAGCGCCTCGGGTGCAAGCCTACCCGCCCCGCCCGCTCCGAAGCTCGCACCGATCCCGCCAAAACAGTACACCAACATCACTATGACTGTGTATAGTTTCATTGCCATATCCCTTTCGAACATTCAGTATGTTTCTGTAATGTGCAACTTGCTGCACGTTCTGATCTTCTGATTCATCGGTAGAATACCAGACCGGTCGGATGATTTCAAGGCAAGCCATGTACGGTTCTTTACCTCGCACCACCTATATCTTTGCCCCATCAGCGGAGAACTGGACGGCGCCTCATTTTCTTCTTGAGAATCCTATAGCAATCGTGTAGGTTTGTCACCGTTGAGCGACGAATCGAGCGTGTCGCTGGTGTGGATGGAATGTTGTTTTTTTGGAGACGGAAGCGGCCGTTGCAGCATCGCTGCTCTGGTTCCGCGTGTTGCCCTCCCTTGGTGTGGTGCGCAAGCACGTGGGTTCGACTCCCAACCGCTCTGTTTCAAGGGGCCGGCGTGAATGCACCAACGCTTCGGCCTTGCAGGCTTCGGACCTCCGTCGCAGTTTTGGGGTCCCTTGGGACGGGGCATTTATGAGGTGAAAAATGGAATATGTAATAGCAGCCGTCGTTGTGGTCAGCCTTGCCCTCTTTCTGTGTTTCGGCATCAGGCGAATCACAATAATTGAGTATGAAAAGGCTCTCAAGTACACCAGGGGCAAGTTCGACACTGTGCTCGAGCCGGGCCAATACTGGTATATGCCGTTCTTCGTCACGATCCGAAAGCTCGATGTCAGACCGCGTTTTGTCTCCATCACGGGCCAGGAGGTCCTCAGCTCCGATGGCGTCACGCTGAAGGTAAGTCTTGCCGCAAGCTTCGAGATCGCCGATCCGAATGTGGCGATCAACAAAATAAACAGCTTCAGTGAAGCCCTCTACATCGAACTGCAGTTGGCCCTGCGGGAGATAATCGGGTCGTCTGAGATTGAGGCCGTTCTCGAAAGCAGAGGCGAGCTTTCGACAAAACTGATGGAGATGACGAAGGACAAGGTGAAGGAGTTTGGGCTCAGGCTTATTTCCGCCGACATGAAAGACATAATGTTCCCCGGCAAGCTGAGGGAGATTTTCGCTCAGGTGGTCAACGCCCGCCAGGAGGGTCTGGCCGCCCTCGAGAAGGCTAGAGGAGAAACCGCGGCGTTGCGCAACCTCGCGAACGCCGCAAAGATGGTCGAGACGAATCCGAATCTCATGCAGCTTCGCCTCGTTCAGACACTCGGCGAATCATCCGGCAACACTCTCGTCCTCGGCATCCCACCTCAAGAGACATTGGTGTCGATTCCAAAGAAGAAGGCAGTTGGCCAAACGAAGAAGAAAGCAATCAAACGTTCCAAATGAAAGTTCAGAGCCTGTTGGCCTTTGGGTTCATCAGAATAGCCCGGGCAATGGAAGCAGCAGGATGACCGTTTGTGCGGCTGGCAGGTGCAGCGACATTTCCCAAAACCAGGGCTTGACATTGGCCGAATATTGGTGTATACACTATTCTGATTGATTAACCATATTTGTGTGGTTTGGATCTTATGAACAGAAACATGTACATTGCGATTATGATAATTATTGCGGAGAAGCTGAAGCTGCCCTGAGAAAGCTATTCAATCGTGAATTGAAAGCCTTCCGGAGCAGCTAACTCTGGAAGGCTTTTTTTATTAACATGAAGCTGGAATAGTAAAGATGAAACTTGACTTTGACGGCGAGAAATACAAGCAGGCTTCCAGCCAGCAGAAGGCGTGGGGAAAGACGCTTGTTTCGGAATTGGATCTCAAGGGCGGAGAGCGAATTCTCGACCTTGGCTGTGGCAATGGTGCGCTGACTGCCGAAATAGCGGCTCTCGTGCCGGACGGTTCGGTCCTGGGAATTGACGCCTCGGAGAGTATGATCAAGACGGCCCGGGCAGATCATGTTGCGACCAATCTGTGTTTTGAGCTGCAGGATATTGACGCAATCGACTTCGATTTTCAGTTCGATGTGATCTTCTCGAATGCAACACTGCACTGGGTCAAGGACCACCGGAAGCTGCTCGAGAACGTCCTCAGGAGCCTGAGAGACGGGGGCACGGCGCGTTTTCAATTTGCCGGCGATGGAAACTGCTCGAATTTGATCGCAGTGCTGCGGAAAGTGATGTCTGACCAAGACTATGTGGGCTACTTTGACAAGTTCGAGTGGCCCTGGTACATGCCGACCATTGAGCAATACCGTGCACTGATCGAGGAGGTTGCATTTGGTGAGAAGAAAGTGTGGGACCAAAACGGCGACACGCTTTTCGAAACTGTCGAGGCGATGATCAGGTGGATCGATCAGCCGAGCCTGGTTCCCTTCCTGGGCCATCTCGATGCTGGAGACAGGCAGCGATTCCGGGATACGGTGGTCGAGCGGATGATTGACAAGACGTTTCGGGGCGATGGAACGTGTTTCGAGACATTTCGCAGGATTAACGTGCTCGTGCGAAAATAGAGCTTTTCGTCGGCCTTGACAGAAGGGGTCGATGTGTTTACTTTACGTGGTCCATATTTTTTTTATTTAGGATATTTCAAATGTCTGAAGAAAAGACAAAAGGCTATCGTGACACATTGAATCTGCCGAAGACGGACTTCTCCATGAAGGCCAATCTGACCCAGCGTGAACCGCAGCTGCGAAAGAAGTGGGCCAAGGAAGATATCTACGGCAAGATCAGAAAGGCCCGTCGCGGGGCTCCCTTGTATATTCTGCACGATGGCCCGCCGTATGCCAACGGTGATATTCACATGGGGCATGTCATAAACAAAGTTCTCAAGGACCTGGTCGTTAAGTATAAGACGATGGCGGGCTTTGACGCTCCCTACGTGCCGGGCTGGGACTGTCACGGCCTGCCAATCGAATCCAAGGTGGTGACCGAGCTCGGCGAGAAGATTCGCCAGATGAGTAAGGATCAAGTCCGCAAGCTCTGCCACAAATACGCGAGCAAGTACGTCAAGATCCAGAGCAAGCAGTTTCGGGAACTGGCTGTCTTCGGTGACTTTGACAACCCGTATCTGACATTCAAACCTTCCTATGAGGCCGGTATACTGGAGGTGTTCGCCGAGCTGGTCTCCAAAGGGCTGGTTTACAAGCAGTTGAAACCGATTCACTGGTCGATCGGATGCGAAACGGCGCTGGCCGAGGCCGAGCTGGAGTACAAGGACATCGCCTCGCCCAGCATATTCGTGAATTTTCCCGTCGTCGAGCAGAGCGTCGCGAAGCTCGTCGAGCTGGGTCTGGTCGATCCGGGCCGTGCCGCCGGCGCCGAAGTCTGCTTCATGATCTGGACCACCACCCCTTGGACGCTGGCGGCGAATCTGGCCGTAGCAGTGCATCCGTATCTCGAATATACGGCGATAAGTTACGAGAAGAATGGCACCGAGTTTATCTCCATCGTCGCAGCCGACCGCATCGAGGCTGTAGTGGCCGCAGGTTCTCTGGCCGAGGACAAGTACAGCGTCAGCGAGACGACCGTCAAGGGCAGCGAACTAGAACATCTGCGCTACGAGCACCCATTCGTCGAGAGCAACCCGACGGACAAGGACGCCTACATGGTCCTGATCGCAGACTATGTCACTACTGCCGACGGCACGGGGCTTGTACACACGGCACCGGGACATGGGGTTGAGGATTACATGTCCGGGCAGAAGTACGATCTTGCGATATATTCGCCGGTGAAAGATGACGGACGCTATGACGATACAGTGCCGAGTTGGCTGA
>LJTR01000219.1 GCA_001303465.1 Phycisphaerae bacterium SG8_4 | reverse complement strand
CCGATCAAGGCCTCGGAAAGCACCCAAATCGTTTTCAATTGCTACGATGCACCCAACGGATCAGCCGCGCAGGTTCGCATTGACTCACGCCCGTGGATACCGATGGAACAGTACGTTGAACCCGGTGGCTATGTCAATATGCAGATGCCCCATCACTTCGGTCTCAGCATCGATACCATGGAACTCAAAGCCGGTAAACACCGTATTATCGCTAAGGTTACCTGGCCCGACGGAACCATCGTGACAGAATCCACCAATTTTGCCGTCACCAACTAGGAGACATTTATATGAACAGTGGCAACAATAACAGATCGACTCACTCAAACGTTTCACGGCGAGGTTTCATGCGCGGCGCGGCCGGCGCTGTGGCCGGATTTTGGGCAGTGCCTCGCCATGTTCTGGGAGGCAGCAGATACACACCACCGAGCGAAAAACTCAACATTGCAGTCATCGGCACCGGTGGGCAAGGTCTGCACAATATGAGGGCACTTTTCGGACACGCAGATGCCCAGATCATGGCGATCTGCGACGTCAACGAAGAATCCGACTACAGCCGGTTCTACTACGGCGGTACGGCCGGCAGAGGACCCGCTCTGCAGTTAATCGAGAGGCACTATGCCGACCGCAAGGCAATCGGCCAGTACAAAGGCTGCGCCTCTTACGTTGATTTTCGCAAAATGCTCGAAAAAGAAAAAGCCATAGACGCGGTGCTCGTAGCGACACCTGATCACATTCACGCGGTCGCTACCATGGCGGCGATCAAAAACGGCAAGCACGTGTATTGCGAGAAGCCTCTGACGCACTCGGTATACGAGGCCCGCAAGATCACCCAGGCGGCTCGCGAGGCCAAGGTCGCCACTCAAATGGGCAACCACGGACATAGCGGCGAAGGCATTCGCCTCACTGTCGAATGGATACGCGACGGTGCGATCGGCGATGTCAGAGAGGTGCATTCGTGGAGCCACACAGGCGGCGGCTGGGCCGAGGGCAGGACAAGCAGGCCTAAAGAAACGCCCCCCGTGCCGTCGGGACTCGACTGGAACCTGTGGCTGGGACCGGCCAAGTACAGAACCTATCACATCGCCTATGCGCCGTACAATTGGCGCGGCTGGTGGGATTTCGGAACCGGGGCACATGGTGACATGGCATGTCACAACATGGATCCGGCCTTCTGGGCGCTCGAACTGGGTCACCCGCTCACCGTTGAAGCCACATCTTCCGGCATAAACCCTGAGACCACGCCGCTCACCTCGACGCTCACGTATCAATTCGGCCCTCGCAGGAACATGCCACCGGTCAAGGTCATCTGGTACGGGGGCGGACTCATGCCACCGCGGCCGGAAGAGTTGGAACCCGGCCGGCAACTGACCGGAGGCGGCAACGGCATACTCTTCGTCGGAGACAAGGGTAAGATCATGTGTCCCGGCTGGGGCGGAAATCCCAGAATCATCCCCGAGGCCAAGATGAAGGCCTACAAGACGCCAGCCAAGACACTTGCCAGGTCCAACGGCCACCACAGGGACTGGATCGACGCCTGCAAGACAGGCAATCCGTCAAGCTCGAACTTCGACTATTCCGGTCCGATGACCGAGGTCATTCTGCTAGGCAACGTCGCTCTGCGCACGGGTAAGAAACTCATCTGGGACGGGCCGAACATGAAGGCGACCAATGCCCCCGAGGCCGACAAGTACATCCGGCCCGAGTATCATAACGGCTGGACACTATAGCCGGCCGGTCTTGGGCGTGTGGGCAAATCCGTTGCAGCACAAGCTAGACAACAAGAGCAACACTCAGTCCGCAATCAAGTCGCGATTCAAATATCCGCCTCTACGGACTCATTGGCCGGGACGTCTATCGTCTTTGTTCTGCCGTTGAATTTGATCTTCAGGCGAAAGTCGCCATCGCTCAGCGCTGTCACGCGCCGTATCTGTCGCGCATCGGGTTGCCGAGAAAGAAGAGATACGGTTTTTCCTCCAAACCAGAATTTCTCGACGCCCACCCGCTTTGACGACCTTATGTCCCAGGTAACAACATTGGCCACGGCATCGGCCTTTATTCCAATAACGTATTCGATCAGAAATTCTATCGGACCGATCCCCGTCCAGCCGACGAAGTCGCCCCTGGAGGGCTTTCCTCGACTGACGCTCTGGGGAGCATAGTTCTCCCACAAAGTTCCCGTCTGCTTGTAAACCTCTACGACGTTGTGAAGATGGTTCATCGCAATCTCCCGCGCCAGTTCATCATAGCCGTAGTTTTCCAGACCCCGGACAACCATCTTTTCCGTCGGCGCCCAGACGGCTCCGTTCCAGTAGCCGCCGTCGGGATTGAAGCCACCCTCGTCCGCTGCGAGAGTCGGGACGCGGTGCAACGTGGCGAAAGTCGCGGAATTCTTTAGCTCTGCAGCCAGGACCTCAGCCTGTGACGGCGCCGCCACCTTTGCAAGCAAAGTCCAGAAGGCGGCGATGCTCTTGACAGGTGCTCGTCTCCCATCGAGTGACAAATCGAAATAGAATTGGCGTTCGTCATCCCACATGAGCTTGTTGATCAGGCCGACCAGTTCATCGGCCTTGCGCCGGTATTGCTCCGCCTGCCGCGGCTTGCCGAGATTTTCTGCTATCTCCGAGAGATTCCTGGCAAAGAGCACCATCTCGGAGGAAATGTCGATTCCCGTCCCGCCCGACTCGAGATAGATATTTCGCGTGGCATTGTCCATGCTGGCCGAGTCGGTAATATACAGTCCGTTTCCCTGCATCAGATATTTCTCGAGTGCCTGGTGATACTTGACCAGGGGCTGCCACACCAGTTCCAACCGGGCCTTATCAGCGGTGATGCGATAACTCTCCAGCTCGGCCCACGCGAAGATCGGATGGTTCAGGCTGTCAAGCGTGAGTCTCGGAGCAGGCGTGGGAACTGGCCGTCCCTTGTAGATCACGTCCACCTGTTTTTGGCCCTTCTCCCAGTCGTACCCCCATCTGCTAAAAAGCGGCCTACCTTCTCTGTTAACCCAAGGGGTGAAGTCCTTTCCCGTGGTTCGATTTATCTCCCGGCAAATTTCACCGTCCTCATGCTGCTTGGCGTAAAAGTTGTCCAGCGAGCATATGCCCGGCACATATGGATGGGCGTAATTGCAGAACATCGTCAAGAAACACGTATCCCAGAGAAAAATGTTCTGATTGAATGCCGCGTCGATGAACTGCGAAACATACCCGCTCTGCGGCGCAGGCTCGTGAAAATTCCTGAAGGCCAGCTCCCACGCTTTCCAATAGCATCTTACGTAATCGGGATCTTCGTCATAGACCGGGGAAGGTAATTTGTCTTTTACAGCGCCGAACACGGGCAGGGGCTTTGGAACATACTTCTTTTTGGCAAAATAAGCCCCCTGCTCGGCCAGCCCATCGCCGCTCAAAATACCTGTCAGCATCGCCAGAACCATTGCCTCCCATGCAAACCTGTGTTTTCGGGCGTTCATTGAATCTCTCCAGCTTCTTTTCGCGCAGTATGCGCAACGTCACAGTCCCTCGTTCTTTAAAATGACCTTGAGCGATTCGGTGGATATCATATGGTCCTTGTGACTGTCGTCCAGGAATATGTCGAATCTGCCCTTACCGAGGTCGCCCATGACGTCTTTCATCGTCTGCTCATAAGTTCGATATTTTATCCCGGCAAAGCAGCACGAATCGTACTGGTTCAACAGCTGGATCTGTACTCTGCCTTCCCCGAAGGCGCCCAGAACATAGAGTTCGAGATAGTTTGCGATGTTATACAGATCGGGCATGTTCTGTTCAAAGTCTCCCCAGTCTCTTTGCGAATCGGATCTCAGGTAGAACGGCAAGGTCCCCGCGACCGGATAGCTGTGCTGAATCCTGGTGTCAACTGCGGCGCACACCGTCGTCGTCCATCCGCCGCCAGAGATACCCGTCATGTTCACCTGATCATACTCGAGTTTCTTGCCGTAGTTTATCGCCACAACCACCGGCTCCACGAAGAATCTGATCGGGCTTTTCAAAAGCTTCATATGGTCGTGTTTGACAAGATGAAATCTGCCGAATCTCTCGAGGTCCACTACGGGCTGATTGTTCATCCCCAAGAGCGGCATTGAAAGCGCCATTACCGAGTAGCCTTTGTCCAGGAGAGGCTTGATCGTGTCTTTGCCCTGAACGAAATCACCCCTGTGTCCCTGGTGATAGATAAACAACTTACTGTTGGCCTGCTTGGGTAAGAAATGATAGACGATGGAGTGCAATCCGTAATCCATCTCGACGGTCAGCTTGTCAATGCGACTCAGGTTGGCTTCGTACAAGTCGGCGTATCTGTCATCGGTGATAGCCTTCTCAACATTGCCGGGCAGCTTCCCTGAGGGAAAGCCTTCGCCGGCCCAGATATATCGAATGAGCGCATCGCGCTTGGCGAGCACACTGCCCGCACCGTCGATATCGATCAGACTGTTGGCATCGGTTTGGTAGTACGATGGATCGATCCGTTCAAATTCCACCGCCCCGCCGGCTGCCACAACGCAGGGACATGACATGACAAACAAAAGTAAGACAACGGCGACGCTGCTGACGCTGCAAATGGATCTCATGGCGTTTCTCCTTCTGCACAATCACCTTCGGCTCATTTTCGCACGACGATCTATTATTGGAAAAATCCACTTGAAATACAAGCAGAGTATACGAGAATAAGAATCATTGAGAAGTTTCGATCGGACATTTTGTGACAAGGAGACCGTCAATGAAGACCGCTTCCATGTGCGTGACCGTCATGTGCTGTAGTGTTATCGTTCTTGGAATGGGCTGCTCAGAAGGCTCTCGGCAAGCCAAGGACCTGCCAGTGTTGGAAAAACGCGAGTATTTTCGCTGGCCCGAGGGAAAACGTGCCGCGATCAGCCTGACTTTTGACGATGCCCGCCACACGCAGGTCACTAACGGCATACCGCTGCTGGATGAGTACGACACCAAAGCCACTTTCTATGTCTCGCTCGGCAATCTGGAAGAACGAATCGACGCCTGGAAAGCCGCGGCGGCCGGCGGCCACGAAATCGGCAGCCACACGCTGACTCATCCCTGCTCGGGCAATTTCTCTTTCATAGGCTATGACAGAGCCCTGGAAGATTACACGCTCGACGCGATGAGATCCGAACTGGTCGAGTCAAACGCCACGATCGAACGTTTGCTCGACGTGAGAGTCGTTTCGTTCGCCTACCCCTGCGGGCAGAAATACGTAGGACGCGGCCGTAACCTCAAGAGCTACGTGCCGTTAGTGGCCGAGCATTTTCTTTCCGGTCGCGGCTGGATGGACGAGTGGGCCAACGACCCGGCCTTTTGCGATATGGCGCAACTGATGGCGATGGAGCTGGACGGCAAAGACTTCGAGCAAGCCAAGCAGGTAATCGACCGGACACTGGCAAATGGCGGATGGCTGGTCTTCTGCGGCCACGAAATCGCCGATGACGGACGCCAGACAACACGAATGGCAACCCTCAGGGCGCTGTGCGAATATGCCCGGGATCCGGCTAATGGCATATGGCTCGACACCGTCGAAGCCATCACGCGCCACATCCATAAGCAGCGAAGTGGTGCGGCGGGCTGATCGCGGAGCGGACGGCCCGCAGCACCTTGTAGCTTCACGCACATCGACCGCTCGGATTATGGGCAGCCCCTCGGGGCACGGCATGACGTTCCGTGGTTATCCTCCGGCGGATTTACATTGAAATTGAGGCGGGATTGTGGTAATATAAGGCCTGATGTCCGAAGGAGCGGTTCAGTGAAGCTCCAGCCCGCCGGGATATTAGGTTCTGGCGTGGCTGATCCGGTACGAACTGGATGGTCGGCTCGTGGAAGCTACACATGCAGTATTAGCATGTTTCAGAACGTGGTTTTGTGCTTAGCTGTTTTCAGATTCTTTAGAGGAGGAATGTAATGCCTGGAGTATTCAAACAAATCACAGCGGTCTTTGTACTGATGGTTGCAGTTGGAATATCAGCCGGTACAGCGAGGGCAAACTGGCTGGAAACATTTGACGGCAACTCATTTGACCTGACTACCTGGCAATTTGCCTGCTACCCGGACCTGACCAAGACATTCAACGCAACCATCCGGGACGGACTTGATGACAACGACTATATCTCTCTGGACGAGACCAGCCAGGCAGATGTCGGCGGCTCGCAATTCGGCGTCGGGATCGGGGACCCGGGCGACACCTTCAGAGACGTCCGCGTCGGCGCGGTGTTTAACGTCGCTGGCGATGCCTCGTGGAATTACCACGGTCTGGTAGCCAGGGCAGATTACTTTATTGATGACGGATCGATAACCGGCGTCCCCGGCATAGTTGCCAGTTCCTATGTGCTCTTCATACACTATGAGGAGGGCCCGGCCAACCTGAAGATCGAACTGATGAAGTCCATCAACCTTTCGCCCGACATTATGGCGACCTGGCAACCGGAGGTTCCGGTGCCCGGTCTGGATCATGCAAAGAGCCACTATTTCGAGCTGGACGTGGTCGGATCGGATCCCGTGTACATCACGGGCAGCGTTTATGAGTATGAAGGTGGCCCCTTGCTCGTGAGAACTCCGACATTTGTCGATACCAGTGGCAACGACCCCTGGGAAGCTCCAAACATTCATGACGATGTCCTCAAAAGTGGGGTAAGCTGCATCTTCGGAATGTGGGAGGCTCCGCAGCCAGTCGGCTACCACAGTTCCTTTGACAATATCTCATCGGTGTCAGACGGCCCTGCTGCTGTCAATCCCAGTCCCGCCGACGGTGCGGCCAACGTACCCATTGACGCGGCTTTGAGCTGGATCGAGGCGGAGTTTGCGACAGGCCGTGAGCTGTGGCTGGGAAAGGCCGGAGTTATGGCAAAGGTCGAGCCAGCGCCTGCAGGAACAGCCTACACGCCCGGCAATCTCGAGATTGGCCAGACCTACCAGTGGCGTGTCGATCAAGTCGGTCCGTCAGGTACGGTCACAGGTCGCACCTGGACCTTCAAGACGGCAGAGTGCGCAGGCGTGGATGACTTTCAATCATATGGCAGCGACGTGGAAATACAAAGTGCCTGGCAGCACAACATACCCGGAGATTTCCAGTACGTCTTTCTCTCCGAAGACAGCCAGGGCAACAAGTCGATGCGGTTCGAGGTCGAGAACCAGTATGAGCCTTACTTTACTGAGATCACACGGACACTGGACAGTCCACAGGATTGGACAGCGCAACCTGTTGAGGCTTTGTCGCTGCAGTTCGTCGGCGAACACGAGAACACCGAGCATCTGATGAGTATGAAGCTGGAGGACGCTTCGGGTCAGACTTTCACGGTCGAACATCCATACACACATGCGGGCCAGTCTGATTCATGGCGCCGGTGGACCGTTGCCCTCGAGCTCTTCAGTGATGGCGGAGTAGATTTGACGGCCGTAAAGAAGATCACTCTCGGCTTGGGCGACGGCACAGATTCCGGCCAGGTTGATGGAGACAGAGACCACGTGTTCATTGACCAGATAGAATTGTGCCCGGCCGGATTCTATGATATTGAGTGATCGGATTTGCACGACAAAACCGCAGCGCACAGTCAATCGGCATCTTCGGCGCCCGGCGTCTGGCGCGAAATGTATTTCTGCGTCCAGGGGCAGGCGTGGATGCAGATCCCGCAGATGGTCACCGGGATATCCATTCGCCCGGCAAGGCTCGTCGCCATGGCGCGGCAGGCATGTGCATCGTATATCGATTCTCT